>JAUYGW010000326.1 GCA_030690245.1 Gallionella sp.
GTTGCGCAACAGCGCGCAAAGCCTGTCGCTGTTTGCCGAGCGCAAGATCATCGACCTGCGCATCCCGTCCGGCAAGCCCGGCACGGAAGGCGGGCAGGCGTTGCAGGACTATGTCGCCAACCTGAGCCCGGACATCCTGACGCTGATCTCCCTGCCGAAGCTGGACTGGAGCGCGCAGAAAAGCCAGTGGTTCGGCGCACTGGAACGGCACGGCGTGATGGTTTCCGCCGACGATATTCCGCGCAGTGCGCTGCCGCGCTGGATAGCGGGGCGCATGAAGCGGCAGGAGCAGAGCGCCGACGAGCCCACGCTGGAATTTCTCGCCGACCGTTGCGAAGGCAACCTGCTCGCGGCATTTCAGGAAATCCAGAAACTCGCGCTGCTGTTCCCACCCGGGCAACTGTCGTTCGAGCAGGTCAAGGATGCGGTGATGGATGTGGCGCGCTACGATATTTTCAAGCTCTCCGAAGCCATGCTGAGCGGCAACGCGGCACGTTTCGCGCGCATCCTCGACGGGTTGCGCGCCGAGGGCACCGCCACCGTGCTCGTGCTATGGGCGGTCAGCGAAGATATCCGCACGCTGGGCAAAGTGCTGCAAGCGGTGCAGCGCGGCGGCAATCTCGGCAACGCCCTGCGCGACATGCGGGTGCGCAAGGACCGGCAGCCCCTGATCGAGAATGCGGCACGGCACCTGAAGTTTCCGCATCTCGAACGCGCAATGCAACAGGCCGCGCGCCTGGACAAAACCATCAAGGGCCTGCGCCAGGGCGATGTGTGGGATGAGTTGCTGCAACTCGGATTGCGCTTCGCGAAATGAACGACATAGTATTAGTCATCACCAACCTGCCTGATGAACAATCAGCGGCAAAACTTGCTCAGCAACTTGTCGAAGCACGGGTTGCGGCCTGCGTGAACCAGCTTGCGCCCTGCACCTCGACCTACCGCTGGCAGGGCAATATCGAGACCGCCACCGAAGTGCCGCTACTGATCAAGACCACGCGCGCCGCCTATCCGCGCCTCGAGCAACTGATCCGCGCGGCGCATCCTTACGAACTTCCCGAAATCATCGCTGTCCCTGTAACAGCCGGTTTGCCCGCCTATCTGGACTGGGTAAGCCGGGAAACCATCGCTCCCAAGGAATAACCCATGCGTTTTGTATTGCTTCTGCTGTTATGTTTGATTGCTCCCGCCGCAAATGCAGGCTTGCTGGATCGCCTGCCCGGCCTGGGCGGCAGCAAGCAGCCCAATTTCCTGCCGCCGGATCAGGCTTTCGGCCTGCAAGTCACGGTACGCGACGCTCATACTCTGCAAGCCAGCTTCAACGTGACGCCGGGCTACTATTTATACCGCGACAAGATCAAGTTCGAGGTCAAGGACGGCGCGGCAAAAATCCGGGCGGTAACCCTGCCGAGGGGCGAAATGAAGCAGGATCCCTCTTTCGGCAAGACCGAAGTGTTCCATCGCTCGTTTCAGGCCGAGATCACGCTGAATCGCCCGAACGATGCCGCCAACGGCATTACGCTGGATGCCACCTACATGGGGTGCAGCGATGAAGGGCTATGCTATCCGCCGATCAAGAAGGCGATAGTGCTCACCCTGCCGGATGCGAAAACCGGCCTGCGCGCTTCACCCGTCCCGGCGATGACCGAAGCGCCGCCTCCGTCGCTGATCACCCCGCTGCCGGCCGCACCGGCTTCGGCAAGCTTGCCGGACACGGATAACTCGCGGATCGCGCAACTCTTCAAGGGCGGCAGTTTCTGGCTGATCATTTCCTTTTTCTTCGGTGCCGGGCTGTTGCTCGCGTTGACACCCTGCGTGTTTCCGATGATTCCGATCCTGTCCGGCATCATCGGCGGGCGCGGCCACAAGATCACCCGGAGGCACGCCTTCATCCTGTCACTGGCTTATGTGCTGGGCATGGCGATCACTTACGCCGCCGCCGGGGTGGCGGCGGGTTTTTCCGGCAGCCTGATTTCCAACGCGCTGCAAACGCCCTGGGTGCTGGGCAGTTTCTCCGCGCTGTTCGTGCTGCTGTCGCTGTCCATGTTCGGCTTATATGAGTTGCAGCTGCCCAGTTCCTGGCAAAGCAAGCTGAACGACACCAGCAACCGCCTGCATGGCGGGCACCTGTCCGGCGTGTTCGTGATGGGCGCGCTGTCCGCCGTCATCATGGGGCCTTGCGTGGCCGCGCCGCTGGCCGGCGCACTGCTGTATATCGGCCAGACGCACGATGCGGTGCTGGGCGGGGTCGCGTTGTTCGCGCTGGCGCTGGGCATGGGCGCGCCGCTGCTGTTGATCGGCACCTCGGCGGGCGTCTTGCTGCCCAGGGCCGGCGCGTGGATGGAAGCGGTGAAGAGCTTCTTTGGCGTGATGCTGCTGGCGCTGGCGATCTGGATCGTCCAGCCGCTGCTGCCGATCGGCGTGCAAATGCTGCTGTGGGCGGCGCTGCTGATCTTCTCCGGGATTTACCTGCGCGCGCTGGATGCCTTGCCGCACAACGCCAGCGGCTGGCACAGGCTGTCCAAGGGCGTCGGCCTGATCGCGCTGCTGCTCGGCGTGGCTTATCTGATCGGCGCGCTGTCCGGCGCGCGCGACCTGCTGCGCCCGCTCGGCAACCTCGGCCGCGCCGAAGCGCAGGCTCCCGCCACGCCGCAATTTTCCCGCGTCATGGATGTCGCGGATCTCGACCGGCGCATCGCCCAGGCGCGCGGACAAATAGTCATGCTGGACTTCTACGCCGACTGGTGCGTCTCCTGCAAGGAAATGGAGCGCTTCACCTTTGCCGATGCCGCCGTGCAGGCCAGGCTCAAACCGGTGCTGTTGCTGCAGGCGGATGTCACCGCCAACAGCGAAGCCGACCAGGCCCTGCTCAAACGCTACGGCCTGTACGGCCCGCCCGCAATCCTGTTTTTCGATGCGCAGGGCAGGGAGTTGGGTGATTTTCGCGTGACCGGCTATCAGGATGCCGCGCGCTTTCTGCAATCGCTGCAAGCAGCCGGAATTTAAGCGCCTCTCGGCTATCTTCGTCAAACTACTAGACAATTCGCCCCAATTTACGGCAAACTGCGCACATGAAAAGTATTCTTGTACTGCACGGACCCAACCTGAACCTGCTCGGCAGCCGCGAGCCGGATGTGTATGGGCGCGCCACGTTAGACGAAATTAACGCAAGTTTGATGATATTAGCCAGCGCGAAGGGCGCAAACCTGTCTTGTTTCCAGAGCAACTCGGAAGCCGCGCTCGTGGAGCGGGTGCAGCAGGCGCGCGCCGACGGCACGCAGTTCATCGTCATCAATCCGGCTGCATTCACCCATACCAGCGTAGCCTTGCGCGACGCGCTGGCGGCGGTGGCGATCCCGTTTATCGAGGTACATCTTTCCAACGTATTCGCTCGGGAAGCATTCCGCAAGGAATCGTTTTTCTCCGATCTCGCCATCGGCGTCATCAGCGGCCTGGGCGCTGCGGGTTATGAATCAGCAGTGCAATACGCGCTGAACTACAAAAACTGAACTATAAAAACTAAAGTTTTAAGGAGGGCATCATGGATTTACGCAAGCTCAAGACACTGATCGAGCTGGTTGAAGGTTCCGGCATTGCCGAACTGGAGATCAGCGAAGGCGAAGAACGCGTGCGCATCACACGCACCGTCGCCGCCGCCCAGCAGATATATGCGGCTGCTCCGCAACCCGCCGCCGCACCTGCCGCGCCGCCACCCGCCGCTGTAGCAGCGGAACCCGCCAAACCCGCCGCACCCGAAGGCCATGTGGTGAAATCGCCGATGGTCGGCACCTTCTACCGCTCGGCCTCGCCAGGCTCCAAGCCCTTCGTGGACGTCGGCCAAAATGTGAACAGCGGCGACACTCTGTGCATCATCGAGGCGATGAAGCTGCTCAACGAAATCGATGCGGATCAGACTGGGGTCATCAAGGCTATTCTGGTTGAAAACGGCCAACCGGTGGAATTCGGTCAGCCATTATTCGTTATAGGGTGATGCCATGAATGAAATGCCCACCAAATTTTTGCCCGTTTCGGCGTTGGCTAATGTGAGCGCAGCGAACGTTAAGCAGCATAGCTGCGGCCTTAGCCAAAACGGCCAGCCGGTAGAGTTTGGCCAACCGTTGTTCGTGATCGGTTAATCGTAGGCAATCCGTAGGGCGGATGAGCCTCAGGCGTTATCCGCCGAATGTGAACGATGCTGGTAATTTTCGGCACCCACCATGCGATGGATAACGCGGAGCCTGCCCTGAATTTTTCGAAGGGCTTATCCGCCCCACTAGCTAAACCCAAGTTCGGAGCATTCGAATGTTTGAAAAAATATTAATCGCAAACCGCGGTGAAATAGCGTTGCGCATCCAGCGCGCCTGCCGCGAACTGGGCATTAAAACCGTCGTGGTGCATTCCGAAGCGGATGCCGAGGCCAAGTATGTGAAGCTGGCCGACGAATCGGTTTGTATCGGCCCGGCGCCATCCAACCTGAGCTACCTGAACATCCCCGCCATCATCAGCGCGGCGGAAGTCACCGATGCGCAAGCCATTCATCCCGGCTACGGCTTCCTGTCGGAAAACGCCGACTTCTCCGAGCGCGTCGAAAAATGCGGCTTCGTGTTCATCGGCCCGCGCGCCGAGACCATTCGCATGATGGGCGACAAGGTCAGCGCCAAGATTGCGATGAGGAAAGCCGGCGTGCCTTGCGTGCCGGGCGTGGAAGGCGCGTTGCCGGACAACCCCGCCGAGATCATCAAGATCGCGCGCAGCATCGGCTACCCGGTCATCATCAAGGCATCCGGCGGCGGCGGCGGGCGCGGCATGCGCGTGGTGCATACCGAAGCGGCGCTGCTGAATGCGGTGACCATGACCAAGACCGAAGCGCAGGCCGCCTTCAACAATCCCATGGTGTACATGGAAAAATTCCTGGAGAACCCGCGCCATATCGAATTCCAGGTACTGGCCGACCAGCACGGCAGTGCGGTTTATCTGGGCGAGCGCGACTGTTCGATGCAGCGCCGCCACCAGAAAGTCCTGGAAGAAGCTCCGGCGCCGTTGCTCAATGCCCGCCTGCGCAACAAGATCGGCGAGCGTTGCGCCGAAGCCTGCCGCAAGATCGGCTACCGCGGCGCGGGCACGTTCGAGTTTTTGTACGAGAACGGCGAATTCTTCTTCATCGAAATGAATACCCGCGTGCAGGTGGAGCATCCCGTCACCGAGATGATCACCGGCATCGACATCGTGCAGCAGCAAATCCGCATCGCCGCCGGGGAAAAACTGCCGTTCAAACAGCGCGACATCCAGTTCAAGGGCCATGCGATCGAATGCCGCATCAATGCCGAGGACCCGTACAAATTCACCCCCTCACCCGGCCGCATCACCTCGTACCATGCCCCCGGCGGCCCCGGCATCCGCGTGGATTCGCATGTCTACAACAACTACTTCGTGCCGCCGCATTACGACTCGATGATCGGCAAGATCATCGCCTACGGCGACACGCGCGAACAGGCGATGGCGCGGATGCGCACCGCGTTGTCCGAGATGTGGGTGGAAGGCATCGACACCAACATCGCGCTGCATCGCGAGTTGTTGCAGGACGCCGCCTTCATGCGCGGCGGTACCAGCATTCATTACTTGGAAGAACGCCTCGCCGAACGCACCAAGGGCAAATAATTCCAACCCCATTTCTTCGGTGAAACTGCGTTGGCTTCCTCGCTCACTCCTAGTCGTGCTAAATGCACTGCCTGCGTCGCTCGTTCGTCGCCGCCTTGTTTGACCTTCGAAATGGAATTGGAATAAATGTCTTGGCTAACTCTCACCGTTGACACCGATGCGCAACATGCCGAAGCGCTGAGCGAAGCGCTGCTGGAATCCGGCGCGCTGTCGGTGGACCTGCTGGATGCCGATGCCGGCACACCCGACGAGCAGGCGATTTTCGGCGAACCTGGCGAACCGCCGCCCGGCGTGTGGCAGCACAACCGCGTCAGCGCATTGTTCGACGACGATCAAGATGTCCCGGCTATCCTGCGCGAAGCCGCCAGCCGCATCGGCCTCGAACAACTTCCCGAACACCGCATCGAAATGCTGGCCGACAACGACTGGGTGCGTCTCACCCAATCGCAGTTCGAGCCGATCCGGATTTCGGCGCGGCTGTGGATCGTGCCGACCTGGCATACCCCCAGCGACCCCGATGCCATCAACATCGTACTCGACCCCGGCCTCGCGTTCGGCACCGGCAGCCACCCCACCACGCGGCTGTGCCTGCGCTGGCTGGACGACAACCTCAAGGGCGGCGAATCGGTGCTGGATTACGGCTGCGGCTCCGGCATCCTCGCGATCGCCGCGCTCAAGCTGGGAGCTGCACGCGCCGTCGGCGTTGATGTAGACTCGCAGGCGGTGACCGCCAGCCGCGACAACGCCGCGGCGAACCGGGTCGGCAACGTGCAGTTTTACCAGCCCGACAACGCGCCGCAAGGCAGCTACGATCTGGTGGTGGCGAACATTTTGACCAACCCGCTGCGCATGCTCGCCCCGTTGCTGGCGAATGCGACGCGGCAAGGCGGGCAGATCGTGCTGTCCGGCATTCTCGAGGAACAGGCGCAAGACGTGATGAACATCTACCGGCAATGGTTCGACCTGAACGCCCCGATTTTCGAGGAGGGCTGGTCATGCCTGTCGGGGCGGAAACGCTGATGTCGAACGGAACGACCCTCTGCCCGCACTGCGACACGCGCTTCAAGATCGCCGCGGCGCAGTTGGAGTCGCACCACGGCATGGTGCGCTGCGGGCATTGCCTGCAAGCCTTCAATGCGCGCCCCGGTTTCATCCCGGATCAGCCCAACCCGCAGCTTGAATTGCCGATACTGGATAAGCCGGCCGCGCCAGCCGCAGAGTTGCCCGCTGCCGAAGGTGCGGTAACCGTTGAGGAAGCCGGTCCTGTTGAAGAAACTGCATCTGCTGAAGAAACCGGCCTGATCGTCGCGATTCCGTCCGCAGACGAGGCAGCCGCAGAAGCCGAACCGCCGAAAACCCCGTACAACGATCAGCTGGATTTCAACCAGCGTGACACCGCTGCCGTTGAACCTGATGAACTGACGCTGGCCGAGCAAGTCGCCATCGTGCAGGACGAGGAAGAAGGCGACCGACCATCCCCGCCCGCATATCGCCGTTGGCCGTGGGCGATTGCCGCGTTTGTGTTATTGCTGGTGCTGCTCGCGCAGGCCGCCTACTTCTTCCGCGTCGACCTCGCCGCGCGCCTGCCCGGCCTGAAACCCGCATTGACCGGCTATTGCAAGCTACTGGGGTGCAGCGTGCCGCTGCCGCAAAAACCCGACCTGATGAGCATCGAATCCTCCGATCTAGAAGCCGACCCCACGCATGTAAACCAGATCACCCTGAATGCCCTGCTGCGCAACCGCGCACCCTATGCACAGGCTTTCCCCAATCTGGAACTCACGCTCAACGACACCCAGGACAAGCCGCTAGCGCGCCGCATCTTCAAACCAAAGGATTATTTACCGCCACCAGAAAACGAACAAACCGGCCTGCTGCCCAACCGCGAACTCAGCGTCAAGCTGTACCTCAACACCGCCGACCTCAGGCCGATCGGTTATCGCCTGGTGCTGTTTTATCCGAAGCAGTAGCGCCGCGCTTGCCGATCCGCGGCTCTTTTCCCGCCAGCAGATTCTGAATATTCTTCTTGTGCCGCCAGATCAGCAGCAGCAAGATGATGCCGGATGCCAGCACCCACTCGCGCGGCAAGCCAAGCACCAGCGCATAGACTGGCGCGCCGGCGGCAGCAGTCAACGCGGCCAGCGACGAGAAGCGGAACAGCACGGCCACCAGCAGCCAGGTCGCCAGCACACATAATCCCAGCCAGGCATTCAGCGCCAGCAGCACGCCCAGCGCCGTCGCCACCCCCTTGCCGCCCTTGAAGCGCAGAAAGATCGGGAAGATGTGCCCGAGAAATACCGCCAGCGCAACCAGCGCAACAAGCAGCGCGCCTTGCTCATCGCGCGTGGCAAACTGTATCGCGACAAACACCGCCAGCCAGCCCTTCGCCGCGTCGCCGAGCAGTGTCAACACCGCCGCCGCCTTCCTGCCGCTGCGCAGCACATTGGTCGCCCCCGGATTGCCGGAACCGTAACTGCGCGGATCGGGCAGGCCGAACGCCTTGCTCATCAACACCGCAAATGAAATGGAGCCCAGCAGGTAGGCGGCTACTATAAAAATCAGGGTCGTCATCTGAAATACCTTAAAATGCGAGCGGCGGATTTTACTTGAATGCTCCGGAGCCGCCACAACAAACCATCAAAATCATTCCGTTCGCCCTGTGGTATCGAAGGGCAAATGGCACAACAGGCTATCACATGGACATCATCTTTCTGCGCGAACTCAAGGTCACCACGCTCATCGGCGTCTACGAATGGGAGAAGCGCGTGCCGCAGACCCTGCAACTCGACCTCGACATCGCCCTGCCCGACAGCCGCGCCTGCCAGACCGACAACATCGACGACGCGCTGGACTATGCGAAAGTCGCGCAACACATCCAGACGGTGCTAAGCGCAGGGCATTTTTCGCTGCTGGAAACCCTGGCCGAACACATCGCACAGATCATCCTCAAGGACTTCAACGCGCCGTGGGTCAAAGTCAGCATCGCCAAACTGCAGGCGATCCGCAATTGCAGGATGGTGGGGGTTAGTATTGAGCGGGGGCAGGTTAAGTAATCTGAAGTGGCCGTTCGTGGTGAGGTATCGAACCATGAATGGCCAAAACAAATCAACACCGCCGGGGGTAGCCCGGCAGCTAGTCACTTTCTTTTGCTTCGCCAAAAAGAAAGTAACCCAAGAAAAGGCGACCCCGGTTTGCCGCCGCTGCGCGGTTCCCTGCGTTGCTCGACTGGCCAGGCGGCTGCGGAACTCGCGCTACGCGCTCAGACAGTCCTCGCCGACACCCCCTGACCAGCCTGCGCTACTCGGCGGCGCACAGGGGAATTTGGATGGTACGCAAAATACGCATCACAATGGAATACAAGCTATGAGCAGTACCGGATTTCTCTGATGAATTAAACCTTACGGGCAAAAACAAACCGGGGCTAGCCCCGGTTTGTTTTATTACTTCTGCTTCTTATCGCGGGAGGCTACGCAAGTGGGTACATACATATTCCCATTTACCAAACCTAAACCGAGGGTAGTTAGTAACACGGACGATTTTCGGTCCCATGATTACTCCTTTCATATCGATGATGTCGACACTTCAGGTATAGACGCATGAGTAGTTCGGTGTTACATTTTCGCTTGCTGTAACGAAATCACCGTCCTCAATACGTTGTTGGCGGTCGAAGTACC
>JAUYGW010000327.1 GCA_030690245.1 Gallionella sp.
TTTGCGATGATCCCCGACGCGCATGATCTTCATCGTGTTGGTGTGCCCCGATTTGCCCATCGCTTCACCGATGGTCATCACCACCATATCGCCGTCCTTCACCAGGCGCAGTCCCAGGAGTGTTTCCTCAATCTGGTGCCATTCTTCCAGCTGCCCCCTCGCCTTGGAATGGAACGCGATGGGATGCACGCCGCTGAACAGAGTCACCTTGCTCAATGTTTCCGGCAGCGGGGTCAGCGCGAAAATCGGCACGCCGGCATTCATGCGCGACATCCACAGCGGGGTCGAGCCGGACTGGGTCAACGCGATGATAGCCTTGACCTTGAAATGCGACGCGGCAAACAGCGCGGACATCGCAATCGACTGGTCGATGCGCGTATATTTTTGCTGCACGATGCGGCGGTCGAACACACTCTCTTCCACCTCTTGCTCGGCCTTGAGGCAGATGCGCGCCATGGCTTCGATGGTTTCCACCGGGTAGTCGCCGACCGCCGTTTCTGCCGAGAGCATCACCGCATCGGTGCCGTCCAGCACGGCGTTGGCCACGTCGGAAACTTCCGCCCTTGTTGGGATAGGCGCTGTGATCATCGACTCCATCATTTGTGTGGCGGTAATCACCAGACGGTTTTTCGCGCGCGCCATCTTGATCATGCGCTTTTGCAGGCCGGGCACGGCCGCATCGCCGACTTCCACGCTCAGATCGCCGCGCGCGACCATGATGGCGTCGGACGCATCGATAATTTCGCCCAGTGCCGGTATTGCTTCGGCGCGCTCAATCTTGGCCATCAGCATGCTCTTGCCGCCCGCCGCGTGCATCAGCTCGCGCGCCAGGCGCATGTCGTCGCCGTTGCGCGGGAACGACACCGCCAGGTAGTCCGCCTTGATCAGCGCGGCAGTCTTGATGTCTTCCTTGTCCTTGTCGGTCAGCGCCGGTGCAGTCAGACCGCCGCCTTTGCGGTTGAGCCCCTTGTTGTTCGACAGCACGCCGCCGCGCACCACCTTGCAAACGATTTCGTGGCCTTTGACTTCGACGACATCGAATTCGAGCATGCCGTCGTTGAGCAACAGCACCGAACCCTTGCCGACGTCCCTGGGCAAGTCCTTGTAATCCAGCCCGACGCGCTCCTGATTGCCCAGCCCGTCGAGCTCGGCATCGAGAATGAAAATGTCATCCTTGTTCAGGACGATCTTGCCGTTCTCAAACTTGCGCACGCGGATCTTCGGACCTTGCAGGTCGGCCAGGATACCCACGGTGCGGCCTACCACTGCCGCTGCCGCACGCACCGTTTCGGCGCGCTTAACATGATCCTGCACCGAGCCATGCGAAAAATTCATCCGCACCAGATCGACTCCGGCGCGGATCATCTGCTCGAGGACTTGCTGGTCGCTCGAAGCGGGACCCAGCGTTGCGACTATTTTGGTTCTACGTAGCATATTTATTTGCATGTGCAGCCGCTGCCGCAACCTTCGGACAAATTCTGTGCCGCACGCTGTTCCAGGATTTCTACCGCCGGCAATTTTTTGCCCTCGAGGAATTCCAGGAAAGCACCACCCGCAGTAGAGATATAAGACACCTTGTCATAGATGCCGTACTTCTGGATCGCGGCGATAGTGTCGCCGCCGCCCGCCAGCGTGAACGCCTGGGTTTCCGCGATCGCCGTGGCGATCTTCTTGGTGCCTTCGCCGAACTGGTCGAACTCGAACACCCCGACCGGGCCGTTCCACACCACCGTCCCCGCCTTCATGATGATGTCGGCTATTTCTTGCGCGGACTTGGGGCCGATGTCGAAGATCATGTCGTCGTCGGCCACCTCGGCGGCATCCTTCAGTACCGCAGGTTCATTCGAGTCGAATTTCTTGCCGACCACCACGTCCACAGCGATGGGTATGGAAGCGCCGCGCGCCTGCATCTTCTGCATCAGGCTCTGTGCGGTCGGCACCAGATCGTCCTCGCACAGCGACTTGCCGACGTTTTTGCCCGCCGCCTTGAGGAAGGTGTTGGCGATACCGCCGCCGACCACCAGTTGTTCGCACTTGTCGGACAGCGATTCCAACACCGTTAGTTTTGTCGATACCTTGCTGCCGCCGACGATGGCCACCATCGGGCGCGCCGGGTCGAGCAGCGCCTTGGTCAGCGCGTCAAGTTCTTCGGTCAGCAGGATGCCGGCCGCCGCGACCGGCGCGTACTTCGCCACGCCGTGGGTCGACGCTTCGGCGCGATGCGCGGTGCCGAAAGCATCCATCACGAACACGTCGCACAGGGCTGCGTATTTCCTCGCGGTCTCCTCGGCGTTCTTCTTTTCGCCCTTGTTGAAGCGGCAGTTCTCCAGCAACACCAATTCGCCCTCGGCAACATCGAAGCCGCCGTTCACCCAATCCTTGATCAGGCGCACCGGCTTGCCCAGCTTGTTGGCGATGACGTTGGCAACCGGCTTGAGCGAGTTTTCTTCGGAATAAACGCCTTCTTCCGGGCGTCCCAGATGGGAGGTCACCATCACGCGCGCGCCGGCCTTCAACGCAAACTCGATCGTCGCCATCGATGCGGTGATGCGCGCATCGGAGGTGACTTTGCCGTCCTTGACGGGCACGTTGAGATCCGAACGAATCAGAACGAGCTTGCCAAAAAGGGCCATATTGGTCATTTTAATTACTGACATTTTCTACTCCATGAAAAGCGGAAAGTGGTGAGTGGGAAGTGGAACGGCACTTCGTGCCTCAGTGGGAAGCGTGAAACCCACTTTCTACTTCCTACTCCCCACTCTCTAATTATTTAGAGATGACGCGAACCATTTCCAGCACCTTGCTGGAGTAGCCCCATTCGTTGTCGTACCAGGACACGATCTTGACGAAAGTACTGTCCAGAGCCATGCCCGCGTCGGCATCGAATACCGAGGTGCAGCTCTCGCCGCGGAAATCGGTGGAGACCACCTTGTCGGTGGTGTAACCGAGCACGCCCTTCATCGCCCCCTGGGAGGCGGCCTGCATCGCGGCACAGATTTCCTCATAGGTGGTTTCCTTGTTCAGCTCCACGGTGAGGTCAACCACGGACACATCCGAGGTCGGCACGCGGAAGGACATGCCGGTGAGTTTCTTGTTCAGCTCCGGGATGACCTTGCCCACGGCCTTGGCGGCGCCGGTCGAGGACGGAATGATGTTTTCGAGAATGCCGCGGCCACCGCGCCAGTCCTTGTTGGAGGGTCCGTCGACGGTCTTCTGGGTGGCGGTAGTGGCATGCACCGTAGTCATCAGGCCGCGCTTGATGCCGAAGCTGTCGTTCAGCACCTTGGCGACGGGTGCGAGGCAATTGGTGGTGCATGAAGCGTTGGAAATAATGGTCTGGCCGGCGTAGGTCTTGTCATTCACGCCGTACACAAACATCGGCGTGTCATCCTTGGACGGCGCCGACATGATGACTTTCCTGGCACCCGCAGCGATATGCTTTTCGCAGGTTTCCTTGGTGAGGAACAGACCGGTGGACTCGACCACGATATCGGCGCCCACTTCGTTCCATTTCAGCTCGACGGGATCCTTGACGGCGGTCAGGCGGATTTTCTTGCCGTTGACGACCAGCGTGTTGCCCTCGACGGAGACCTCGCCCTTGAAGCGGCCATGCACGGAATCGTAGCTCAGCATATAGGCCAGATAGTCCGGCTCGAGCAGATCGTTGATGCCGACAATCTCGATGTCAGCGAAGTCCTGCACCGCCGCGCGGAACACCATGCGCCCGATGCGACCAAATCCGTTAATACCGACACGAATTGTCATTTTTTTCTCCTGGTTTAATAATTAAGAATTTATTCCGTCGCAATAGGCTCGCGCCATTTCATGCGCCAATAACTTTTTTCACCGCCGCCACCACGTTGGCGGCGGTGATGCCGAAGTGCTTGAATAGTTCCGGCGCCGGTGCGGATTCGCCGAAGCAATCCATCCCCACGACCGCGCCGTCCAGCCCGACATACTTGTACCAGCCGCTGGTCACGCCCGCTTCGACTGCCACGCGCTTCACGCCTCCCGGCAACACGCTGTCCCGGTAAGCCTGATCCTGTTTGTCGAACACGTTGGTGGACGGCATTGACACCACGCGCACGCTGACGCCTTCGGTAGCCAGTGCTTTCTGCGCCTCCAATGCCAGCGATACTTCCGAGCCCGTTGCGATAATGATTGCCTGCATCTTGCCGCCCGGCGCTTCGGACAACACGTAAGCGCCGTTGCGGATGCTGGCGATTTTCACCGTATCGCGCTTCTGGAATGCCAGGTTCTGGCGGCTGAAAATCAGGCTGCTTGGTCCGTCCTTGCGCTCGACGGCGGCGGCCCAGGCGACAACGGATTCAACCGTGTCGCAGGGACGCCACACTTCCATGTTGGGAATATAGCGCAGCGTGGCGGTTTGCTCGACCGGCTGGTGCGTCGGGCCGTCCTCGCCGAGGCCGATGGAGTCGTGGGTGAACACGTAGATCACGCGCTGCTTCATCAAGGCGGACATGCGCAACGCATTGCGCGCATATTCCGAGAACATCAGGAAGGTGCCGCCGAACGGCAAGAAACCGCCGTGCAAGGCCATGCCGTTCATGATGTGCGACATGCCGAATTCGCGCACGCCATAGCTGATGTAGTTGCCGGTGGACTTGCCGCGGATGTGCTTGCAGCCTGTCCAGTTGGTCAGGTTGGAGCCGGTCAGGTCGGCCGAACCGCCGAGGAATTCCGGCAATGCCGGAGCCAGCGCGTTGATGGCATTTTGCGAAGCCTTGCGGGTCGCGATGGTTTCAGCTTTCTCGTTGATCGCCGAGATAACTCCGTCAATATGAGCCGGCCAGTTGAAAGGCAGTTCCCCCTTGATGCGGCGCACAAATTCGGCAGCTTCTTTCGGGAATGCATTGTGATACTCGACAAACTTGTTGTTCCACAGTTTTTCCAGGCCTTCGCCCTTGGTGCGCGCATCCCAGGCTTCATACACATGCGCGGGGATTTCGAACGGCGGATATTTCCAGCCGATGTGCTCGCGCGTCGCGGCCACTTCGGCATCGCCCAGCGCGGCGCCGTGCACGTCATGCGTGCCCGACTTGTTCGGAGAGCCCGCGCCGATGACGGTCTTGCAGCAGATCAGCGTGGGTTTGTCGGTGACGGCCTTGGCGGCGTTGATCGCGGCGTCAATTGCTGCGGAATCATGCCCCTGCACATCGGCGATCACGTGCCAGCCGTAGGCCTCGAAACGCTTCGGGGTGTCGTCGGTAAACCAGCCGTCCACATGGCCGTCGATCGAGATATCGTTGTCGTCCCAGAACGCGATCAGCTTGCCCAGGCCCCAGGTGCCGGCCAGCGCACAGGCTTCATGCGAGATCCCCTCCATCATGCAGCCGTCGCCCATGAACACGTAGGTGTGATGGTTGACGATCTCGTGGCCCGGCTTGTTGAATTCTGCGGCCAGCAGCTTTTCCGCCATCGCCATGCCCACCGCGTTGGTGATCCCCTGGCCGAGCGGGCCGCCGGTGGTTTCCACGCCCGGCGTATAGCCATATTCGGGATGGCCGGGAGTCTTGGAATGCATCTGGCGGAAACGCTTCAACTCATCCATCGGCAGGTCGTAGCCGGACAAATGCAGCAGCGCGTAGACCAGCATCGAACCGTGTCCGTTGGACAGGATGAAACGATCGCGGTCGGGCCACTTCGGATTGGCCGGATTGTGGCGCAAATGGCGGTTCCACAGCACATCGGCGATTTCCGCCATGCCCATCGGCGCGCCCGGATGGCCGGAGTTTGCCTTTTGCACGGCATCCACTGCCAGCATCCGGATCGCGCCGGTAATGTCATTAAATTTGGGTGGGTTGATGTTGCGTGTCGCAGCCATTGCCGTTATCTCCAGAATATTCTGTGGGTTGGTTAGTACATCCATTAAGGTCGGCAATTATACCGCAGCACCGATACCGCTTCCTACTGTGATTCGTTTTCACCGCCTTTTTTGAGGAATTTGATGCCCAATTGCTTGAGTTTGCGGTAAAGATGGGTGCGCTCAAGGCCGACCTTTTCGGCGACCCGCATGACGTTGCCGGCCTCTTTGCGCAAATGGTAATCGAAGTAGAGCGCATCGAAATGCTCGCGTGCTTCACGCAGCGGCAGGTCGAGCGGCAAGGAAAAATGCTGCACCATCCCGTCGATATCCAGGGTGATTTTCTGGTTTTGCGCTTCGGCTTGCTGTGCCTGCGGCTTGGGCGCGCCCTCCTTGATTGCCTTGGCGATGGTACTGAGCAGCTTTTGCAGCGCGATGGGTTTTTCCAGGAAGTCTACCGCGCCGATGCGCGTCGCCTCGACCGCCGTTTCAATGGTGCCGTGGCCCGACATCATCACGACAGGCATGGTCAGCAAATCCTGTTCGACCCATTCCTTGAGCAGGGCTACGCCGTCGGTGTCCGGCATCCAGATGTCGAGCAGCACCATATCCGGCTCGAATTCGTTGCGGAAAGCGCGTGCCTGGGCGGCATTTTCCGCCAAATGCACCTGATAACCCTCGTCAAACAGGATTTCCGACAGCAATTCGCGGATGCCGATTTCATCATCCACCACCAATATTTGTTTGCTTGCCATTTGGGAGCCTCTAGAAATTTGTTTTACGGGATGAAGCGCAAGGAGCCGCGCAGCGAACGACGAGACATATCAAATGGATAGGCGAGGAGTGAGCGAGCACGCGACACCGTGATTCGCCCGTAAAACAGATTTATAGAGGTTTCCATTATGTCTCCTCAGCCAGCGGCAGATATATATTGACCTGCGCTCCGACACTCACGTTATTTTCAATGCTGATGCGCCCGCCGTGCTCTTCCGCTATTTTTTTCACGATCGCCAGCCCCAGCCCGGTGCCTTTGCTCTTGGTCGTCACGTACGGCTCGAAGGCGCGCGACAGCACATTCTCCGGAAAGCCTGTGCCATTATCCTCGACGCACAGTTGAATCTCTTCCTGATGCAGCGTAGTGCTCAGCGTTATTTGAGGCTGAGCGACACCCTGCAACGCATCCTGCGCATTCTGCAGCAGGTTGTGAATGACCTGGCGCAAACGGGTTGCGTCGCCATTGACCTCGCTGCATGGCGCTTCCAGTTTCAGCACAAGGGGGATGGCATTCGCCTCATATAAACCCAGCACTTCCCTGATCAGCTGGTGCATATCCAGGCGCGCCAGCTTCAACGCCGGGCCGCGCGCATAGTCGGCAAAATCGCTCACCATGTTTTTCATCGCGCCGACCTGGCTGACGATGGTTTGCGTGGCGCGCTGCAGCAGTTGCGCGTCTTCTTCATCGAGCTTGCCGCCAAGCTTGTGCTGCAACCGCTCCGCCGAAAGCTGGATCGGCGTGAGCGGATTCTTGATTTCATGAGCGAGGCGGCGCGCCACCTCGCCCCAGGCCGCCTGCCGCTCCGCCCGCAGCAGATGGCTGATGTCATCGAACACGACCACATAACCCGCTTCTCCGCCCTGCGGCAGGCGCGTGCCGCGCATCAGCAATATCTGGTTGCCGTTCTTGCTCAGGCGCTCGATCTGGCGCTGCCATTCACAGTTGGTCGCCTCGCCAAAAGCCTCCATGATGGTGTGACAGAACGGCCTCAGCAGGCTGTACTTTTCGGCGATCTGGCTCAACGACATGCGCTGCATTTCCTGCAACGGCGCGGCGAGAATCTGCGCCGCACTGGTGTTCACCGAACGCAGGCGCAATTCATCGTCCAGCGCCAGCACGCCGGAAGACAGGTGGGTCAGCACGCTTTCCAGGTGGCCTTTGGCGCTTTCCACCTCGCGCTGCTGCTGCTCGCTGGCCTGCTTCGCCTCATACAACTGCTGCGTCATCTGGTTGAACAAGCCGGTCAGCGCGCCCAGTTCGTCGCTGCTTTGTATCGGGTATTGGCCGGTAAAGTCGCCTTGCGCCACCGCGCGCGTGCCTTCCGCGAGCGCTTCCAGCGAGGAGCCCAGCCGCCCGCTGATGAAAAACGCCGCCGATACCGCCGTCAACAGCACGACCAATAGCGACAGCGTCAAGGTGATCGCGTACAGCCGCTTCAATCCGAGGCGCGACAGCGTCAGCTCCTGATAATCGCGATACACCGCCTGCACGGTCTCGGCATCCGCTTCGATCTGTTTCGGCACCGGCTGGGTGAATTGCAGCACATATTGCCCGCCCGCATGCGTGTTGGAGTTCACCCTTACCAGCGCGCGCAGCGTCAACCCCTTGTTCGGCAGGGTATCGATCACCGCATATTCGCCCTTGTCCAGGGCCGAACGCAGCAAATCGCCATCGGGCATTGCCGGCAATAGCGCATTGCCGCTGGAGGAAAAGGCAACCACATTTCCTTTGGCGGTAAACAATGCCGCCTCCTGCGCCACATTGACATCGATCAACTGATCCAGCGCGCGCTGATATTGACCCGGCTGTTTCTCCGCCACCAGCAGGGCGATGAACTGGGTCTTTTTGGTCAGCTCTTTCAGGCTGTTGTCGAGGCCGCTCCTGCCGAGGTTGAGCCCGCCCTCCAGCGCCTTCTCGACGCGCACGTCGAACCACGACTCGATGCTTTTGCCGAGGAAATTCACCGATACCACATAGACCAGCATGCCGGGCAGAACGGCGATCAGCGTGAAAAAAACCACCAGGCGCAGCGTGAGCCTGGCGCCGAAAACCTTGTTCCTGAGCTTGCTGCGCAGGCGTATGAGCTGGAAGCCGACCAATCCCGCCAGGCTCAACGCGAATAGGCCGGTCAGCCCGAGCAGCACGTAATAATTGATGGAAAACACGCTGGTATTGGTGCTGCTGCTGGATAGCAGATACAGCAGCGTGCTGCCAACGGCGATGCTGATGAGGTTCAGGTATTTCACCGCGCCGTCACTCCGCCGTGCCTTCGCCGCGCATGGTCATTTCCGCCGGACGGATTACCCAGCGATACCAGTCGGAGTTGAGCGCCCAGTCCTTGCCGGTCAATGCGTTGACCTGCAGCGGCAGCGGCAGTTGCGCGATATCCAGGCGGAGGCGCGCCGCCGCCGTATAGTTGCCGTCATTTTTTATCAATTCGGCAGGAATGATTGCCGAGCTTTGCCTGGCGAGGATGTTCAGCGCGTCTTCGAAACTCGCAAAATTCTGGAACAGCGCACCGCGTGAAATACGGTACTGCCGCGTCAGCATATTGTAGGAAAGCTTGACGGTCTGTTCGCCCTGAAAAATTTCTTCGTCCAGCCAATACCAGCGCGAGCGCATCAGAGAAAACTCGCCCACAAAATACAGCGGGATGCCGCGCGTCAGGGCCTGCTGTGCCGTGAAAGTCAGATTGATGTCGTAACTGGCAGAAAGCTGGTAGCCATTCTCGCCCAGGCGCGCCTCCGCCTTGTTGACCGAAACACCCTCCGCATAAGCCGCAGCGGCAAACAGCCAGGCCAGCAACGCGCCGCGCAACAACAAGCCCGCACTGCGCTGCAATAGCAGGCTAATTTTTTTGCAACAGTGCATAAAAGAATCCGTCGTGCTGATCATCGGGCAGTATCTGTCCATTGCCGCTTTCCGGCAATGCTACCGGCAAACGGCGCGCGTCCGGCTGTTGCGCCAGGAACGCCGCGACAACCTGTTCATTCTCCTGCCGGAAAACCGAGCAGGTAGCGTAGAGTAATTTACCCTCCGGCGCCAGCAGCGGCCACAACGCGCGCAGGATGTCGAGCTGCTGCGCGGCAAAACCGGCGATATCCGTGCGGCGGCGCAACCATTTGATATCGGGATGGCGGCGCACCACGCCGCTGGCGGAGCAGGGCACATCGGCGAGAATCCGGTCGAACGCCCGGCCATCCCACCACTTATCCGGCTCGGCGGCGTCACCGACCAGCAGTTGCGCGGACAATTCCAGACGCTGCAAATTTTCCGCGACGCGCTGCAGGCGTTTTTCGTCTTTGTCGACCGCCACCATTTCTACTTGTGCGCATTCCAGAATATGCGCGGTCTTGCCGCCCGGTGCGGCACAGGCATCCAGCACGCGCATGTTGTCGTGGACATCCAGCAGGCGCGCGGCGTATTGCGCGCCTGCATCCTGCACCGAAACCAGCCCGGCAAAAAACCCCGGCAGCCTGTCCACCGGCACCGGCTTATCCAGCTGCAGCGCATCCGGTTCGATCAGGCGGGCGGGGAAATTTTGTTGCTCCCCATCTTGTTGAGATAGCAGTGCCAGATATTCCGCTGTCGTACCGCGCCGCTGATTGACGCGCAACGTCATCGGCGGATGCAGATTGCCCGCCTCGAGAATCGCCGCGCTGCGCTCGCCATACTGCGCCTGCAATTCATCGATCCACCACTGCGAATAACTGTACTTTCCTTCCGCGCGCTGCGCGGCCTGTTCCAGCAGCGCATCCCGGCCGCGCAGGAAATTGCGCAGGATCGCGTTCACCAGACCGCTCACTTTCGCGTTCAGCATTTGGGCGGAGCGCACCGCATGATCGACTACGGCATGCTGCGCGGCTTTGCTGTATTGCAGCTGGTACAGCGCCACCAGCAGCACATGATAGATACGCTGATCCAGCATCGGCTTATGCAGCAACAGGCCTAACAGCGTGCGCAACTGGCCGTAGTAACGCAACGTGCCGTAGCTCAGATCTTGCAAGGCCGCGCGCTGTGCCGGAGTCCATACCGCTTTTCTGCGCAGCGACTCCTCCAGCACCTGATTAAGGTTGCGCCCTTCCGCCAGCACCTGCTGCACGATTTGGCTAGCGGCGAGTTGTATGTTGTGCATTAACGTAAAACTCGCGTAGCGTTCGTTTGCTCCCTCGCCCGCAGGAATTGAAAAGAGCCTTTCTCGTTCGCCTCCTCGCCCGCTTGCGGGAGAGGATTGAGGAGAGGGTTTTTCCATCTGGAGAGGGAAACGGGCATGGCAGATTCCATTATTAGAGGTGACAGTTTAATCATGACCGTTAGCTTACCGAGAAGTTATCGCCGGCCTTGACCGGCACGGCTTGTAAAAATTGTGCGGCAGGCTGTGCCTTACCGCCGGGGCGTTGCAACACTTCCAGGTGCAGCGCATCCTTGCCACAGGCGACGGTGATGCCCTGTTTATCCGCCGCCAGCACCTTGCCCGGCGCGCCATGTTCGCCGGCGCAAAGCCCGGCCTGCCAGATTTTTATCGTTACCCCGTTGAAGTCGGCATGGCACACCGGAAAGGGGTTGAACGCACGCACCGCGCGTTCGATCTGCCGCGCATCCTGCCGCCAGTCGATCTGCGCCTCGCTCTTGAGCAGCTTGGCGGCATAAGTCGCCGCCGCATTGTCCTGCTTGACCGGCGTCAGGCGCTGCTCCTGCAACAGGCGCAACGCTTCGAGGATGCTGTCCGCGCCCATCGCAGCCAGCTTGTCATGTAGGGTATGACCAGTATCTGTTGCCGCAATTGGACAGGCTTGGCGCAACAGCATATCGCCGGTATCCAGCCCTTCATCCATCTGCATGATGGTAATGCCGGTTTCATTGTCGCCCGCCAGAATCGCGCGCGGGATCGGCGCGGCCCCGCGCCAGCGCGGCAGCAGCGAGGCATGGATATTCAGGCAACCGTAGCGCGGCAGCTGCAGCACCGCCTTCGGCAGAATCAGCCCATAAGCGGCGACCACCATCACATCGGCATCCAATGCGGCAATCGCGTGCTGCGCTTCTTCCGTTTTCAGGGTGGCGGGTTGTAACACGGTCAAGCCATGTTGCAGCGCGAGCTGTTTCACCGGGCTGGGGGTCAGCTGCATGCCGCGCCCGGATGGCCGATCCGGCTGAGTCAGGACGGCAGCGACCTGGTGCTCAGTGAGCAGCGCAGCCAATGCGCTGGCCGCGAAATGCGGTGTACCGGCAAAAATGA
>JAUYGW010000334.1 GCA_030690245.1 Gallionella sp.
GGGCAGACAGCGCGGCACTCTCGTCGATATGGATTGGCGCGTCATTGAGCTTGCCTAGTGCATGCGTCAATCGCCCCCAATCGTCATCCTGCAAACGTCCGGTGCGCAAATCATGCTGGTTGAGTTTGCCCACCGAGCCGAGCATACGCATCGCCAGTTGCGAGGCGCCCATTTCCATACTGAAAATCGCCACCGGCAGCTTGCTGTCCAATGCGACGTTTTCGGCGATATTGATCGAGAACGCGGTCTTGCCCATGCTCGGGCGGCCCGCCACGATGATCAGGTCGCCGGCCTGCAAGCCGGAGGTCATGCGGTCCAGGTCGGTGAAGCCGGTGGCCGTACCGGTCACATCGCTTTGATTGTCGCGCCCATACAGCGTCTCGATGCGCTCTACCACCTGGGTCAGCAGCGGCGGCATGGCGATGAATCCTTGCTTGCCGCGCGAACCCGCCTCGGCGATCTCGAACACCTTGCTTTCCGCCTCATCCAGCAACTGCGCGGCATCGCGCCCGGTCGGGTTGTAGGCACTGCTGGCAATATCGGTGCCGACTTCCACCAGCTTGCGCATGATGGAGCGCTCGCGCACGATTTCGCCGTAGCGGCGGACGTTGGCCGCCGACGGCACGTTCTGCGCCAGGCTGCCCAGGTAAGGCAAGCCGCCCACCTTGTCCAGTTCACCGGCAATCTCCAGCGCCTCCGCCACGGTGATCACGTCCACCGGTTTCGCCAGTTCGCTCAGGCGTACGATTTGGCGGTAGATCAGGCGATGCTCGTGACGATAAAAATCGTCATCGGTTATCAGGTCGGCGATCTTGTCCAGCGCACTCGCCTCAAGCAGCAAACCGCCCAGCACCGATTGCTCGGCTTCCACCGAATGGGGCGGTAATTTGATCTGTTCGAGTTGCGCGTCCGGCCTGGAAAAATTTTGCATTTGATTGAACCGATAGCCTGCTGTTGTGCGACAGGTATTTTACTCGCCACGATTAAAACTTTGGAAACAAAAAAGGACTGTTGCCAGTCCTTTTTGCATTGCCTTGATGCAGCGGCGAATTACTGTTCGCCGAGCACCGAAACGGTGATATCCACAGCCACATCGGTATGCAACGCAATGCTGACGCGATGATCGCCGATTTGCTTGAGGTGGCCTTCCGGCATGCGTACTTGCACCTTTTCCACGTCGAAGCCCTGTGCCGCCAGCGCCACCGCGATGTCGGCATTGGTGACAGAACCGAACAGCTTGCCGTCCACTCCGGCCTTTTGCACGATCTGCACCGTCAAACCAGCCAGTTTTTCGCCGCGCGCTTGCGCATCGGCCAGCTTGGCTTTATCGATGGCTTCGATCTCGGTGCGGCGCACTTCGAATTCGGCCATATTGGCTGCGGTTGCGCGCTTGGCCTTGCCTTGCGGGATCAAAAAATTGCGGGCATAGCCGTTTTTAACCTTGACCACATCGCCCAATTGGCCGACGTTAGCCACTTTTTCCATCAAAATTATCTGCATGACTGCGCTCCTTAGTGCAAATCGGTGTAAGGCATCAAAGCCAGGAAGCGCGCGCGCTTCACGGCGGTGCTCAATTGGCGCTGATAGCGTGTCTTGGTGCCGGTGATGCGCGCCGGGATCAGCTTGCCGTTCTCGGAGACGAATTCCTTGAGGATGTTCACATCCTTGTAATCCACTTCGGCGATCTTCTCGACCGTGAAGCGGCAGAACTTGCGGCGTTTAAACAGATTGTTGCGTGAAGAACGTTTGTTCTTGTCATCTTTCTTTTTGTCTGGACGAGCCATGATATTTCCTTATTCCAAAATTATGTCGCTGGTATCCGCGAACCTTCCAGCGCGATCAATTCGCCGCTGATAAAACCAGGTTGCGCGCCAATTGCCGATGATTAAACAGCCGTTACCGCACCTTCTTCAACCCGAGCCGCAACAGCGACGGTTTCAGTCGATACGGAACGGGATTTTTCTTCCTTCATCATCGCGGACGGCTCGGTGACGGCCGCCTTGGTCTTGACGGTCAAATGGCGCAGCACGGCATCATTAAAGCGGAAGGCATGTTCCAGTTCGTCCAGGGTTTCCTGGTTGCATTCGATATTCATCAGCACGTAATGTGCCTTGTGAATTTTTTGGATCGGGTAAGCCAATTGGCGGCGTCCCCAGTCTTCCAGACGGTGGATTTGACCGCCCTTGGAAGTGACCAGCGTGCGATAACGCTCGATCATCGCGGGCACTTGCTCGCTTTGATCGGGATGCACAATAAACACGATTTCGTAATGTCGCATTACATCTCCTTATGGTTAAGCCCCCCGCTTGCGGTGCGGTGGAGCAAGGTATGTGAACTGCCCATAACAAATTTACAGGCACAGTTTCACAGGGGCGCGCATTATAGCGGAATGAGCTTATGCGTCAAGGAAGTTGAGGGTTTTCGGGGGGATTCCGGACAATCGGGGCAGAAAATCCGCACAAACTCAATGATTTGGTGGCTTCGATCCGGAGCCTGCTAATCGCCGCTCAGCACGTTCACCACGTCACTGCATAATTCGGCGAATTCCATCTCGGAAAATTGCAGGTGCTTTGACACATGGGGCCACCAGGCTGCCCAGCTTTCATTACGCAAATTCAGGTGCATATCCACGATGTATCCCGCTGCCTGGATAATACTCACCCAATTGCAAAGCTCTACCGAAATCTGGTCGGTGATTGAGGAAAAAATCGTGCGGTCGTGATGGCACAGGATCGCACGGCACATGTTCGGGGGCAGCAGCCAGTTACGTGCCAGCAGATTGCCCACCACCGCATGCGTGGTCGAATAGCAATCATTTTCCGCTTCGCAAACATTTCCGCTGATGCGCGACATTTCACCGACATTCTGGGGGTAGTCGGGGAATTTCTGCATCAGCACGGGAATACCGCTATCGTGAAACAATCCCACGGTATAAGCATCGTCGCGCGATACGCCGGGGATTTGCGCCGCAACGCGGGAAGCGGCTAAGGCCGTCATGCAGGAACGATCCCAGAATTTATCCATACCGGGCAGATTGCCCGCCACATTGGCGCGCAACGCGACATTGTTGAGCAGGTTGACCGTGTTCCGCAGCCCCAGCACAACGACGGCCTGCTGAATCGAGGAGGCTTTATTGCGCAGGCCAAAATACGGTGAGTTGGCGAGCTTGAGCATCGGCGCGGACAAGCCGACATCCTGCGCAACCAGACGTGCAATCTTTCCCAAGTCCGCATCGGGCGAACGCGCCTCTTTCAATGCCGCCACCAAGGCAGCCGGACAAGGCGGCAAATGGATGCCGTTGAGCACCTGTTCGCCAACATTCATATTCAACTCAGCATGCATCCCGTCCGCCCTTTGAAAATTCTGTTTTGTCGCACCAAAACATTTTCATTACAACAAGGTTTTCAGGGTAAAACCATATGCCGAAATGCCTATGCAATTAGGCCTAGTGAGAGGACACGAATTGAAGCCGGCGAACCGGGATGAACATGCCGCTACATGCGCTGCCGCACCGCCTCGAACAAACAGATTGCCGTGGCCGCCGCGGCGTTCAGCGATTCGATCTTGCCCGGCATCGGAATAGCGACTGTCTGTGTGGCCATATCCAGCAGGCCCGCAGACAGCCCCGCTCCTTCGTTGCCGACCAGAAACGCGATATTGCCGCGCAAGTCGCAGTCGTACAGGCTGCGTTTTGCTTGCAGGCTGGCCGCCAGCAACGTTCCGGGGAATGCCCTGGCCACGCCCGGCAAATCCTGCCGCTCGTAAATACCCAGCGCAAAATGCCCGCCCATTGCGGCGCGCAGCACTTTCGGCGACCACGCATCGGCGCAGCCCGTAGAAAGGAACACCGCATCGCACCCAGCCGCCGCCGCCGAACGCAACATCGAACCGAGGTTGCCCGGATCCTGGATATCCTCCAGCAACAGCGCAAAGCGGCTATCGGCCATCGTTCCTGTTGGTTGTGGCAGGCCGATCAAGGCGAGAATGCCGGTCGGCGTTTTCAGTTCGCTGAGTTCCGCAAACAACTTGTCATCCAGTTGCGTCACCGGCACGCCGGCGGCGCGTTCGAGCAATGCCGTTATTTCCGCATCGCGCAACGCAGCTGCATTCAGCAAAATGTGTTGCGGAAGTTTTCCGGCATCCAGATACGCCGCCAGCAAATGCGCGCCGTCCAGCAAGGTCTGGTTAGCCTTGCCGCGTTGCCGCGCCGAGCCGCAGAGCTTGACGAGTTCCTTGAAAAACGGGTTGTCGCGGGACTGGATATGCTTCATGCCGAAACAGGCTTCATCCCGCCGTAATTGCTTCCTGTTCCAGCAACACGCCGATTTCTTCCAGCGACGGCAGTTCCTGCAAGGCGCGCAGATTCAGGTCGTCGAGCATCTGCTTGGTGGTGGCGAATAATTCCGGCTTGCCCGGTGTATCGCGCGTGCCGATGGCTTCGATCCAGCCGCGCGCTTCCAGGGTTTTCAATATCTGCGACGAGACTGCCACGCCGCGTATTTCCTCGATGTCGCCGCGTGTGACCGGCTGGTGGTAGGCGATGATCGCGAGCGTTTCCAGCACCGCGCGCGAGTAGCGCGGCGGTTTTTGCGGGTTGAGCCGGTCCAGGTATTGCTGCATTTCCGGTTTGGCGCGGAACCGCCAGCCGCTGGCCACGCGGGTCAATTCCACGCCGCGCTCTTGCCAATCCTGCGCAAGCTCTTCAAGCAAGGTTTCGAGCTGACGATTATCCAGCGACACATCGCTGAGCTTCTTCAGCTCCGAAACCGGCAGGGGCTCCGTGGTGGTCAGCAGCGCGGCCTCGAGCACGCGTTTAAATTGCCCGGTGTTCATCTTCCCGCCAAACAAATCCGTGCAGACCGTAACACTCTCCGGGCTGGATTCGGTTTCCACGGGCGCTTCACTCTGCGGTAATGGCTCTACTGGTTCGGACATAGATACTCCCAAATATTTCGCTTTGCTGGATTTCCACCAGATATTCCTTGGCCAGTTCGAGGATGGCGATGAAGGTCACCACCAGTTTCGGCACGCCGCTCTCCAATTCAAACAACTGGTCGAATGCGACAAACTCACCGCCCTGCAAGCAGCGCAGCACATGCGTCATCTGTTCGCGCACCGACAACTGTTCGCGACGCACCTTGTGGTGCGTGTTGAGCTTGGCGCGCGCCAGCAGGCCCAGCCAGGCCTGGCGCAAATCTTCCACGCTGACTTCCGGCAGACGTTCCCGCACGGTATTTTCAATCAGTACCTGCACGATCTCGAAATCGCGCCCGGCTTGCGGCAGCTCGTTGAGCTGCTGCGCGGCCTGTTTCATCTGCTCGTATTCCAGCAGGCGGCGCATCAGTTCGGCGCGCGGGTCTTCGCCGTCTTCTTCGCTGACCTTGGGCGGACGCGGCAGCAACATGCGCGATTTGATTTCGATCAGCACCGCCGCCATCAGCAGATACTCTGCCGCCAGCTCCAGGCGATGCTGCTGCATCAGCTCGATGTAGCTCATGTATTGCCGGGTCAATTCCGCCATCGGAATATCCAGCACATCGAGATTGTGCTTGCGGATCAGGTACAGCAACAAGTCCAGCGGCCCCTGGAAATTTTCCAGCACCAGCTCCAGCGCATCAGGCGGAATATATAAACCCTGCGGCAACTCCAGCAGCGGCTCGCCGTGGATGCGCGCGATCGGATGAAGTGGGAGTTGCAGTTCGCTCATCGCCGCTTAGCTGTAGCCCAGCCCCATCGCCTCGCGCACATCGCGCATGGTCTCGGAGGCTAGTTTGCGCGCCTTTTCGCAGCCGTCGGCGATGATGTTGCGCACCAGCGCCGGGTCGTCCAGATACAGTTGCGCGCGTTCGCGCATCGGGCGTTGCTCCTCGAGCACCGCGTCGATCACCGGCTGTTTACATTCGATGCAGCCGATGCCGGCGCTCTTGCAACCCTGCATGGCCCATTGCTTGGTCTGTTCGTTGGAATACACCAGATGCAGCGGCCACACCGGGCATTTGTCCGGATCGCCGGGATCGGTGCGGCGGATGCGTGCCGGATCGGTCGGCATGGTGCGGATTTTCCTGGTCACGCTGGCCTCGTCTTCGCGCAGCGTGATGGTGTTGCCATAAGACTTGGACATTTTCTGCCCGTCCAGGCCGGGCATTTTAGACGCGGCGGTGAGCATGGCTTGCGGCTCGGACAGGATCATCTTGCCGCCGCCTTCCAGATAACCGAACAGGCGTTCGAGGTCGCCGTGGCTCAGGCTCTGCTGCTCGTCCAGCAGGGATTTGGCGGATTCCAGCGCCTCGTCATCGCCCTGTTCCTGATAGCGGGTGCGCAGCTCGGCATACAGCTTGGCCTTTTTTCCGCCGAGTTTTTTGATTGCGGCTTCGGCCTTTTCCTCGAAGCCGGGTTCGCGCCCGTAGATGTGGTTGAAGCGGCGCGCGATCTCGCGGGTGAATTCGATATGCGGCACCTGATCCTCGCCCACCGGCACCTGCGTGGCGCGGTAGATCAGGATATCCGCGCTTTGCAGCAGCGGGTAGCCTAGAAAGCCGTAAGTGCTCAGATCTTTCTCGGAGAGCTTTTCCTGCTGATCCTTGTAGGTCGGCACGCGCTCCAGCGAGC
>JAUYGW010000335.1 GCA_030690245.1 Gallionella sp.
TGTAGGTCGGGCTCTGCCCGACATGTCGGGCAGAGCCCGACCTACATTACTTAATTGAAGAGGAAAAATCATGACAACCGCAAAAATTATTTACACGATGGTCGACGAGGCGCCGGCACTGGCGACCTACTCGTTGCTGCCGATCGTCCAGGCCTTCACCAAGGCGGCAGGCGTTGCCGTCGAAACCAGGGACATTTCCCTGGCCGGACGGATCATTGCGAACTTCCCCGAGAACCTGACCGAAGGCCAGAAAATCGCCGATGAACTCACCGAACTGGGCGAACTGACGCTGAAGCCGGAAGCCAACATCATCAAGCTGCCGAACGTCAGCGCATCGGCTCCGCAGCTCAAGGCCGCGATCAAGGAATTGCAGTCGCAAGGCTACAAGGTTCCGGACTATCCGGAAGATCCGAAGAACGATGCCGAAAAGGAAATCAAGGCACGCTACGGCAAGATACTCGGCAGCGCCGTGAACCCGGTTTTGCGCGAGGGTAACTCCGACCGCCGCGCGGCCCTCTCGGTCAAGAATTTCGCGCGCAAGCATCCGCACCGCATGGGCAAGTGGGCTGCTGATTCCAAGACTCACGTTGCGCACATGACAGCCGCTGATTTCTACGGTAGCGAAAAATCCGTCACGGTATCCGAAGCCGGTCCCGTGCGCATCGAGTTTGTCGGCGCGGATGGCAAGACCACGGTGCTGAAAGAAAAGACCACGCTGAAGGTAGGTGAGGTGATCGATGCGTCGGCCATGAGCTGCCGCGCGTTGCGCAAGTTTTACGAAGAGCAGATCGAGGACGCGAAGAAGCAACCCGACGTGCTGCTGTCCCTGCACCTCAAGGCCACGATGATGAAGATATCCGATCCCATCATGTTCGGTCATGCGGTGACGGTGTACTTCAAGGACGTGTTCGAAAAGCACGCGGCGACCATCAAGGAACTCGGCGTCAACGTCAACAACGGCTTCGGCGACCTGCTCGCGAAGGTCGCCACGCTGCCGGACGCCAAGCGCGCCGAAATCGAAGCCGACATCCAGGCCTGCTACAAGAAGCAGCCGCAGCTGGCGATGGTCAATTCCGACAAGGGCATCACCAACCTGCATGTACCGTCCGATGTGATCATCGACGCCTCCATGCCGCCGATGATCCGCGACGGCGGCAAGATGTGGGGTGCAGACGGCAAGGCATACGACACCAAGGCGATGATCCCGGATCGCAA
>JAUYGW010000344.1 GCA_030690245.1 Gallionella sp.
CAATGCGCCTCACCAAAAATCCGGATGTATGGCTGCAATCTTCACCTACTCAAAATCATCAATTGAAAGCTTGGCAAAAGTGGGCGTCCATGTATGAATTATCCGGGTTTAACCCAAATAGTTCATCAGAAAAAATACGCCATTCCGGCGAAAGCCGCCGGTTATTCGCAGGTGTGACGGCCTGATGGATTATCTGGGTTTTACAACGTAGAACAGGAGAAAGACTATGCGGAAGCTCGCTCGTCTTCAGGGGCGGGTTTATTGACAGCAGAACGAACGTTCTGTATTGTAAGCGCCGCTTTAGAAACCCCGTGGCGACATCATGGCAAGCATCCCGTTTTCACTCTCAGGCACGAAATCCCGGCTCCAGGCGTGGCTTCCCAGCCTGTTAGCCCCCGTGTTGAGGATTCCGCTGTTCGGTCACTCAGTTCCGGCGGGTTTCCCTTCGCCTGCTGACGATTACGTAGAGGATCGACTGGACCTTAACCAATTGCTGGTACACAACAAGGCCGCTACCTTTTTCCTGCGCGTAAAAGGCGATTCGATGGATGACGCGGGCATCCATGACGGCGACATCATTGTGGTTGATCGCTCAGTAGAGGCAACCGACCGGGCAGTGGTGGTGGCTGTCATCGATGGCGAACTGACGGTGAAGCGGCTGGTATGGCGCAATGGCATTGCCGAACTCCATGCCGAGAACCCCAAGTACGCGCCGATCCGGTTCAAGGAAGGGCAGGAATTGACCATCTGGGGCGTAGTGACCAACTCGGTTCACTCGGTGAAATAGGCTGCCATGAGCACCATTGCCCTCGTTGACGTAAATAACTTCTACGTCAGCGCCGAACGGGTATTCAACCCCAAACTGGAAGGCGTACCCGTTGTCGTCCTTTCCAATAATGACGGCTGCGTGGTGGCCAGAAGCCAGGAAATCAGGGCGCTGGGTGTCACGATGGGGGAGCCGTGGTTCAAGCTGCGAGACCTGGTCAAGGAGCACGGCATCGTTGCCTTGTCCTCCAACTATGCCCTGTACGCCGATATTTCAAATCGGGTGATGACCATCCTGAGCGACTTCAGCCCCCGGCAGGAGGTATACAGCATCGACGAATGCTTCCTCGATCTCGAAGGCATTCCAGATCTGACTCAGACAGGCCAAACCATCCGGCAACGGATCAGGAAGTGGGTTGGTGTTCCGGTTTGTGTTGGCATCGCTCCCACCAAAACCTTGGCCAAGCTCGCCAACCATGTCGCCAAGAAGCGTTCGCAATATCAGGGGGTGTGCAACTTCAAGGAAATGCCAGTGGAGGATATTGACCAGATACTCGCCAGCATCGAGGTCGGCGAGGTATGGGGTATCGGCAGAAAACTTAACGCCCACCTACAACGCGGTGGTATCCAGACGGTAAAGCAGCTCCGGGATTTCGACATCCTCCGGCTGCGCAGGCGCTTTGGCGTAGTGATGGAACGAACCGTGCGCGAATTGCGAGGGGAGCCATGCCTGGAGATGGCGGAAGTCTCGCCGCCTAAGCAGCAAATTATCAGTTCACGCACCTTCGGGCGGTACGTTACCGACCTGCACGAACTGGAAGGGGCTGTCAGCACCTATATGTCCAGGGCTGCCGAGAAGCTGCGCAGGCAGGCTTCAGTGGCCGCCACCGCCTATGTCTGCATCCGCACGAACCCCCACAAGGACGGCGAGCCGCAATACAGTCCGGGAATGATGATAGGGCTGCCGCACCCAACCAACGATACCCGCGAGCTTGTCCAAGCCGTGCTGACGTGTTTGCATCGAATCTATCGGGATGGCTTCCGCTACCAGAAAGCGGGGGTCATGCTGTCCGACATTACCCCGGAGGGAATCAGCCAAGGCGAGCTATTTGCCAGTCAGCCGGTTACGCCGAAGGCAAGCAAGCTCATGAGTACACTGGACCAGATCAACCGAAAAATGGGGGAAGGTGTGCTCAAGCTTGCGAGTGATGGGGTGGAACAGGAATGGAAAATGAAAAGGGGCAACAAGAGCCCGGCCTATACGACCAGGTGGGATGAGCTGCCGATAGTTCGTTGACGAAAACTAAAACGCCCCTGAGAAGGGGCGTTCTATCCAATTTGGATCGGCCACGGGCTATCTGGTTTTTATGCAGTGCGGCCCGAAATCGGACGGTTTTGGGGTGGGGAGTAATCGTCGATGGCTGGTTCTCGGCGAGACTTGGAAATAGTTGCTGTTCAAAACTAGAAATAGAAAACCCCGCCGAGGCGGGGTTTCTGATTTGGTGGGTCGTAGTGGGTTCGAACCACTGGCCCCCGCCGTGTGAAGGCGATGCTCTACCACTGAGCTAACGACCCAAATTTGTTGTCATCCCGTATAACCAACTCGGAATTGGTACAGGGAAAATCATTACCTGATTTGTGATGATATTGGATTACACCCAATTACATCTTTGCTTTCTCTTTTAGCAAGTTGCCTTAATTTTTAGAGGCTTTTTTTGCTGTGTGAAGGCGCTGAGCTAACCGCCCTGAAGAGGGCGCGAATTAGAGCATAAGGCGGTTGCCACAGTCAATGACTCAAGCCACAACTTTGTGCGCGAGATGAGCAAAGCCCGTAAAATGCGCGCCTCACTATGGTTCTCCTGTTCAAGTCATGACTATACGCACTCGTTTCGCTCCCAGCCCCACCGGTTATCTGCATATTGGCGGTGCACGCACGGCCTTGTTTTCCTGGGTATACGCACGCAAATTTGGCGGTGCCTTCATTTTGCGTATCGAAGATACCGATCTGGAACGCTCTACGCAGGAGTCGGTGCAGGCGATTCTGGATGGGATGTCCTGGTTGAACCTGGATTACGACGAGGGGCCGTTCTACCAGATGCAGCGCATGGATCGCTACAAGGCGGTGCTGCAGCAGATGCTTGATGAGGGCACGGCCTATTACTGCTATACCGCGCCGGAAGAGCTGGAAAGCATGCGCGAAGCGCAGCGTGCGCGCGGCGAGAAGCCGCGTTATGACGGGTATTGGCGGCCCGAGCAGGGCAAGGTTCTGCCGGCTCCGCCAGAGGGCATCAAGCCGGTAGTGCGTTTCAAGAACCCCCTCCACGGCGTGGCTGCGTGGGACGACATGGTCAAAGGCAAGATCGTATTCGAGAACAGCGAGCTGGACGATTTGATCATCGCCCGCGCCGACGGTACGCCGACTTACAACTTCTGCGTGGTCGTGGACGATCTGGATATGGGGATCACCCAGGTCATCCGCGGCGACGATCACGTCAACAACACGCCGCGCCAGATCAATATCCTCAAGGCATTGGGCGCGCCGCTTCCGCAATACGCGCATGTGCCGATGATATTGGGCAGCGATGGCGAGCGGCTGTCCAAGCGGCATGGTGCGGTGAGCGTGATGCAATACGCCGAGGATGGCTACTTGCCGGAAGCGCTGATCAATTATCTGGCGCGTTTGGGCTGGTCGCACGGCGATGAGGAGGTTTTCTCCGTGCAGCAGCTCGTCGAATGGTTCGACTTGCGCCACATCAGCAAATCGGCTGCGCAATTCAACCCGGAAAAGCTGCGCTGGCTGAACCAGCATTACATCAAACAGGCCGACAATGCGCGCCTGGCCGGACTGGTGCGCAAGCATCTGGCGGAGCGCGGCGTGCACGCAAGCGATGCGCCGCCGCTGGAAGCGGTGATCGCGCTGTACAAGGAGCGCACCGCGACGCTGCTCGAATTGGCGGACGAGGCGGAAGTCTTTTATATCGAAATCCATCCAACGCAGGAACTGCTGGATGCGCATCTTGTGCCGGAAGTGCTGCCCGCGTTGCGCGAACTCGCCGCGCGTTTTGCCGATGTCGCCTGGGAAGCCCCCGCGCTGGGCGCGCTGGTAAAAGAATTGCTGGCCAAACACAATCTGAAAATGCCCAGGCTGGCGATGCCGCTGCGCGTGATGCTGGTCGGGCAGACGCACACGCCGTCGGTTGATGCGGTGCTGGCGCTGTTCCCGCGCGAGACCGTGCTGGCGCGCATGAAGAGGCACCTGTAATTTCTTTGGGGAATTTTTTCGGGAAGTCGGCGTTGGCAGTAGCTAGCTTTTGACACGGAGCGGCGAAAAATATATCATGCGCGCCTCATGTACGCACGACCTTTCATCGACAGTCTGGATTTTGCCAGAAATGGCCAGCAAACCAGCGGTGAAGTGCCGGTTGCTGAGCTGCCACGTTTGCTGGATGTGCTGGAGGATTCGCAGGGAGTTTTGAGCTACACAGTGCGCGGCGGCCTGGATAAACTGGGCAATCACCTGCTGGAAGTCAGCATCACCGGGAACTGCCGGTTGCGTTGCCAGCGCTGCCTCGGTGCGATGGAGCATGCGGTGCGGATCAATACGCGGCTGTTGTTGCGCGACCAGGCCAGTCTGGATGCGCTGGACGACAACGTTGCAGGCGGTGAGGAAGAAGAATTTGACAGCATTCTGGCGGATGCGCATCTGGATGTGCTGGACTTGCTGGAAGAAGAAATTTTGTTAAGCCTGCCCATCGCTCCCAAGCATGAGTTGGGCGCTTGCCGGGCGGCAGGTGGCGGGAATGAGCATGGGGAAGAAAAAAATCCTTTTGCGGTATTGGCGAAATTGAAGCGTAATTGATCGGTTTTATTTAAGGTTTCATTTAGGAGGCAACATGGCAGTTCAACAGAATAAAAAATCCCCGTCCAAGCGCGGCATGCACCGCGCCCACGATTTTTTGACCAACCCGGCAACGGCGATTGAGCCGACGACGGGCGAGAATCATTTGCGTCACCACATCAGCCCAAGCGGCTTTTACCGTGGCAAAAAGGTAGTCAAGATCAAGGGCGAGTAAGCTCTTAAGCTACGCAGCCGGCCATAATGGCCGGCTGCGTTTTCTTTTCTATTCCTGTTTTTTTCTACCAAGGGATCGCTTAGTGGACGTCACATTGGCCATAGACGCGATGGGAGGCGATCATGGCACGACGGTCACCGTCCGCGCCGCGGTCGATTATCTGAAGCATTCTCCCGGCGATACCATCATCTTGGTGGGTATTCCCGATGCCATCGAATCCGAGCTGCGCACTCTGAGCGTGCAGACGAGTACCCATTTGCGCATTCATCCCGCCAGCGAAGTGGTTGGAATGGACGAGTCGCCGCAATCCGTATTGCGCGGCAAAAAAGATTCCTCGATGCGCGTCAGCATCAATCTGGTCAAGAGCGGCGAGGCGCTGGCCTGCGTCAGCGCAGGCAATACCGGCGCGCTGATGGCGACGGCGCGTTATGTGCTGAAAACCATCCCTGGCATCGACCGCCCCGCGATCGCCTCGTATCTGCCGACCAAAAAAGGCCAGATTTGCATGCTTGATCTGGGCGCCAACACCGACTGCTCCGCCGAACATTTGCTGCAATTCGCGCTGATGGGTTCCACGCTGGTTACCGCACTGGAGCACAAACCCAACCCCTGCATCGGCCTGCTGTATATCGGCAGCGAAGACATCAAGGGCAACGAAGTGGTCATGCAGGACGCCGAATTGCTGCGCGCCTGCGACCTCAATTTCTACGGCAACGTCGAAGGCAACGACATCTTCAAGGGCACCACCGACGTCGTGGTATGCGACGGTTTCGTCGGCAATGTCGCGCTCAAGACCACCGAAGGGCTGGCGCAGATGCTGGGAGGGTTTCTGCGCGAAGAATTCAGCCGCAACCTGTTCACCAAGCTCGCCGCAGTGGTGGCGATGCCGGTGCTCAAGGCCTTCAAGCACCGGGTCGATCATCGCCGCTACAACGGCGCGAGCTTCCTCGGCCTGAAGGGCATCGTGGTGAAGAGCCACGGCTCGGCGGATGCCTACGGCTTCCGCTGCGCCATCGAGCGCGCCGCCGAGGAGGCGCGCGAGGGCATGCTGCGGCATATCAGCGAGCATATCGAGAAGTGGCATCACGAGCGTCAAAATACAGCGCAAGGAGCAGTCTGATGTATTCAAGAATTATCGGCACTGGCAGTTATTTGCCTGCCAAGACGCTGACTAATTTCGACCTAGAAAAGATCGTCGAAACTTCGCACGACTGGATCGTAACGCGCAGCGGCATCGTCGAGCGGCATTTCGCGGCGGACGACGAGATGACCAGTGATCTCGCCTTGCACGCCAGCCGCCGCGCCATTGAAGCGGCGGGGATCAGCGCGGACCAGATCGACATGGTGATCGTTGCGACCACCTCGCCGGACAAGATGTTCCCCAGCACCGCCTGTATTCTGCAAGACAAGCTCGGCATCAGGAATTGCGGCGCGGCATTCGATATGCAGGCGGTATGCGGCGGCTTCGTCTATGCGCTGAATACCGCCGATCTGTACATACGCGGCGGGCAGGCCAAGACCGTGCTGGTGGTCGGCGCGGAAGTGCTGTCGCGCATGCTGGACTGGACTGACCGCACCACCTGCGTGCTGTTCGGCGACGGCGCGGGCGCGGTGGTGCTGCAAGCCAGCGAAACACCGGGCA
>JAUYGW010000005.1 GCA_030690245.1 Gallionella sp.
CGGAGACCATCCACAAGTCGCTCGGCGCATAGCTGGTGAGGCGCTTGCCATCGGCAGTCGTCGCCTTCAGGGTGCGCCCCTCGATGGTTACCTTGGTGATATGCCCCTGCTTCACTTCCTCGAGAAATTGAGAATAGTCGAGTTGCGACGGCGAAGCCTGCTGCTGGCGGGTGTTGAATTGGTTGAAAACGGTCATCATAACCAAGGCGACGACCAACCAAATTGCAATACTTTTAAACATGTTATTCAAAATAGCTCCTTAAGCGGCAACACTGTAATTGCCATGCTGGGTCATTAAACTATGTATTGCCTGATTACTCAAGTTTTCCGGAGGCCAATAAATATAACTCGCTGCTCCGGTCGCGCGATGCCTTGGGTTTGCGCGTGGCCACTTTGGCGAAACGGCTGCGCATCAGCTTGTAAAATGCCTCAAATCCCTCGCCCTGAAAGACTTTGACGAGAAAGCTGCCGGCCGGCTTCAGGTGTTCGAGCGCAAATTCCATGGCCAGTTCCGCAAGATGCATCGCGCGCGCCTGATCGGCCGATGCTATGCCGCAGATATTGGGGGCCATGTCGGAAATTACAAGGTCGACCGGTTTGCCTTGCAGCAAGCCTTCCAGTTGTTTCAATACTGCATCGTCGCGGAAATCACCCTGAATGAACTCCACCCCGGCCAGCGGATCGAGCGGCAGCAGATCCAGTGCGATCACCTTTCCGCTGCGCCCGACCTTGCCCGCCGCAACCTGGGACCAGCCGCCCGGAGTCGCGCCCAAGTCCACCACCACCGTGCCCGGTTTGAGCAGGCGGTCCTTGGCGTCGATTTCCAGCAGCTTGTAAGCGGCGCGCGAGCGGTAACCTTCCTTTTGCGCGAGCTGCACAAAAGGGTCGTTGATATGCTCACGCATCCATTGTTTGCTGGTTTTGCTTGGTTTCATCAGTAAACCTTGAAAGCATTTCATCACGAAGAGCACGAAGAACCACGAAGAAAATCCGTTATTTGACGTACCATTAAAATTCTTAGTGAACTTCGTGTCCTTCGTGGTTAATGTCGTTTCTGGGTTAAAATCCGCGCCTTATTTTTAGAAGGCTCATCTATCATGCTATCTCTTACCGTATCCGAACGCCTTGCTCTTAAGGGTCGCGCCCACGCCTTGAGCCCAACGGTGATGATAGGCAATGCAGGTCTGACCGAATCAGTATTAAATGAAATCGCGGCCAGCCTGAAAATTCATGAACTCATCAAAATCCGGGTTATGGCAGAACGGCCGCAACGTGAAGCCATACTGACGGAGATATGCACCCAATTAAAGGCTGCGCCGGTGCAACATATCGGCAAGATTCTGGTGGTCTATCTGCCCAACCCGGAGATACACAAGATCGAAATCAAGAAAATGCCGCGCCACAAGGGCAAAAAACCGCTGTCCAAGAAGCAGTTGGGCAGCCGCAACTAAAGGATGGAAAGTGGGAAGCGGAGCGGCACTTTGTGCCTCAATGGTGAGTGGTAAGTAGTGAGTGGATCGGCGCTGCGCGCCTCAGTGGGAAAACCCACTCCCCACTCACTACTCACCACTTACTACTCTCTACTCCCCCAGTTCAGATGTACTGAACATTCACCACTTCGTATTCCCGCACCCCACCAGGAGCCTGCACTTCGGCGATATCGCCGCTGTATTTGCCGATCAGCGCGCGCGCAATCGGCGAGCTGATGGAAATCTTGCGTTCCCTGATATTGGCCTCATCATCGCCGACGATCTGATAGGTGACGACGTCACCGTTTTTGGTGTCTTCCAGCACCACGGTTGAACCGAACACGCAGCGGCCATCCGCATTGAGCGTCTTGGGGTCGATGATCTGTGCGCTGCCCAGCTTGCCTTCCACCTCGACGATGCGTCCTTCGACAAACGATTGGCGCTCTTTGGCGGCATCGTATTCGGCATTTTCGGACAAATCGCCTTGCGCACGCGCTTCGGATATGGCGTTAATCACGGACGGACGTTCTACCGTCTTGAGGTGATGCAGTTCCTGGCGCAACAATTCCGCGCCGACGACAGTCAAGGGGATTTTGCTCATGACAATACTTCCTTAAGTTTCGTTAAAGCAGACGCTGGTGCAGCGTCTGCAGGTCATATACCTGCAACTCGGCCAAATGCTGCATCCCGGCGCATGCGGCGCGCGCGCCGGCCAGCGTGGTGTAATAGGTTATCCGCCCCTGCAATGCGGCATGGCGGATGGAATAGGAATCGCGCATCACGCTCGGTTTGCTGTCCACCGAGTTGATGATCAGGCTGACCTCGCCATTCTTGATCATGTCCACGATGTGCGGGCGGCCTTCCGCCACCTTGTTCACTACCGTCACTGCAACGCCGGCATCCTTGATGACCGCAGCCGTGCCGCGTGTTGCCAGGATGGTAAAACCCAGCTGCGTCAGCGAGCGGGCGATTTCCACCGCACCGGGCTTATCCGCCTCGCGCACGCTGATAAATACTTTGCCGTCTTTCGGCAGCTTCACGCTGGCGGCCAGCTGCGATTTCACAAACGCCTCGGCGAAGGTTTCGCCGACACCCATCACTTCGCCGGTGGATTTCATCTCGGGGCCGAGGATGGTGTCCACGCCGGGGAACTTGATGAACGGGAACACAGCTTCCTTCACCGAGTAATACGGCGGGATGACCTCCTTGGTCACGCCCTGCTGCGCCAGGGTCTGCCCGGCCATGCAGCGCGCCGCGATTTTTGCCAGCGGCACGCCGGTCGCCTTGGAAACGAACGGCACGGTGCGCGAGGCGCGCGGATTCACTTCCAGCACATAGACGGTGCCGGTCTGGATGGCGAACTGCACGTTCATCAACCCGACCACGTTGAGTTCCCTGGCCATCGCCACGGTCTGGCGGCGCAATTCGTCCTGCATTTCTTGCGAAAGGCTGAACGGCGGCAACGAGCAGGCCGAGTCGCCGGAATGCACGCCCGCCTGCTCGATGTGTTCCATGATGCCGCCAATGATGACCTGCTTGCCGTCGGACACCGCATCCACGTCCACTTCGATCGCGTCGTTGAGGAAGCGGTCGAGCAGGATAGGCATGCGCTCGGGATAGGTCTCGGACATCTCCTCGGCAGCGCGCATGTAGCGCTCGAGATCGGGCTGCGCATGGATGATCTCCATCGCGCGGCCGCCCAGCACGTTGGAAGGACGCATCACCAGCGGATAGCCGATCTCGTCAGCGCCCGCGACCGCATCGGCCACATTGCTTGCGGTGCGGTTGGGCGGCTGTTTCAGATTCAGCTTACGCAGCATGGTCTGGAAGCGCGCGCGGTCTTCCGCGCAGTCGATCATGTCCGGTGTGGTGCCGATGATAGCCACGCCATTCTTTTCCAGGCCGTGCGCCAGCTTGAGCGGCGTCTGGCCGCCGTATTGCACGATCACGCCGATGGGTTTTTCCACCGCCACGATTTCCAGCACATCTTCCAGCGTCAGCGGTTCGAAATACAGGCGGTCGGAAGTGTCGTAGTCGGTGGACACGGTTTCCGGGTTGCAGTTGACCATGATGGTCTCGTAGCCATCCTCGCGCATCGCCAGCGCGGCATGTACGCAGCAGTAGTCGAATTCGATGCCCTGGCCGATGCGGTTCGGCCCGCCGCCCAGCACCATGATCTTCTTGTTGCCGGTCGGTTGCGATTCGCACTCTTCCTCGTAAGTGGAATACATATAGGCGGTGTTGGTGGCGAATTCAGCAGCGCAGGTATCCACGCGTTTGAATACCGGGCGCACGCCGAGCGCATGGCGATAGGCGCGCAACGCGGCCTCATCGGTATCCAGCAAAACCGCCAGGCGCGCATCGGCAAAACCGTTGCGTTTCAGCGTGCGCAGCTCGTCCGCGCTCAGGCTTTCCAGGGTGCGGTCAGCCAGCGCTTTTTCCTGGCGGATCAGGTCTTCGATCTGCACCAGGAACCACGGGTCGATCTTACTGACGTTGAATACCTCTTCCACGCTCATGCCGAGACGGAACGCATCGGACACCGCCCAGATGCGCTCCGGCCCCGGGCTGCCGAGTTCGGCGCAAACTGCTTCGCGGTCGTTGTATTTCCGATCCAGCCCGTTCACGCCGACTTCCAGGCCGCGCAGCGCCTTCTGGAACGATTCCTGGAAGGTGCGGCCGATCGCCATCACTTCGCCGACCGATTTCATCTGCGTGGTCAGGCGGTCGTTGGCCTGCGGGAATTTCTCGAATGCGAAACGCGGGATCTTGGTGACCACATAGTCGATGGATGGCTCGAACGAGGCAGGGGTCGTGCCGCCGGTGATGTCGTTCTTCAGCTCGTCGAGCGTGTAACCCACCGCCAGCTTGGCTGCCACCTTGGCAATCGGGAAGCCGGTCGCCTTGGAAGCCAGCGCGCTTGATCTCGACACGCGCGGGTTCATCTCGATCACCACCATGCGCCCGTCATCCGGGTTGATCGCGAACTGCACGTTGGAACCGCCGGTATCCACGCCGATCTCGCGCAGCACCGCAATGGAAGCGTTGCGCATGATCTGGTATTCCTTGTCGGTCAGCGTCTGTGCCGGCGCGACGGTGATGGAATCGCCGGTATGCACACCCATCGGGTCGAGGTTCTCGATGGAACAGATGATGATGCAGTTGTCGTTGCGATCACGCACCACTTCCATCTCGAATTCTTTCCAGCCGAGCAGCGATTCCTCGATCAGCAGCTCGCGCGTCGGCGAGGCTTCCAGCCCGCGCTCGCATATCTCTAAAAACTCTTCGCGGTTGTAAGCGATGCCGCCGCCGGAGCCGCCCATCGTGAAGGACGGGCGAATAACGGTCGGAAATCCCATCACCTGCTGCACCTGCAACGCCTCCTCCATGCTGTGCGCGATGGCCGAGCGCGCCGATGCCAGGCCGATGCGCGTCATCGCCTGCTTGAATTTCTCGCGGTCTTCCGCCATGTCGATGGCTTCGCGCGACGCGCCAATCATCTCGACGTTGTATTTTTCCAGCACGCCGTGCTTGGCCAGATCCAGCGCGCAATTCAATGCGGTCTGTCCGCCCATGGTCGGCAGGATCGCATCCGGTTTTTCCTTGGCGATGATCTTCGCCACCATCTTCCAGGTGATCGGTTCGATGTAAGTCGCATCCGCCATATCGGGGTCGGTCATGATGGTGGCCGGATTCGAGTTCACCAGGATGACGCGATAGCCCTCTTCGCGCAGCGCCTTGCAGGCCTGCGCGCCGGAATAATCGAACTCGCACGCCTGCCCGATGACGATGGGGCCGGCGCCGATGATCAGGATGCTTTTAATGTCTGTGCGTTTTGGCATAAGTGCAGCTGGTAGCTGGTAGCGGGTGGCTTGTAGCGGTTTGTCGTGCCCTGTTGGCGTGTGGTTGGCTACAAGCTACTGGCTACGAGCTACCAGCTCTTTCCATTAAATCAATAAATTTATCGAACAAGTAATCCACATCTTGCGGCCCCGGGCTGGCTTCCGGATGCCCCTGGAAGCAGAACGCGGGCTTGTCGGTCAGTTCGAAACCCTGCAAGGTGCCGTCGAACAGCGAGACATGCGTGACGCGCGCGTTGGCCGGCAGCGTCGCCGCATCCACCGCGAAGCCGTGGTTCTGGCTGGTGATCATGACCCGTTTGCTTTGCATGTCCTGCACCGGATGGTTCGCGCCGCGATGGCCGAACTTCATCTTCACTGTCTTCGCACCCACCGCCAGCCCCATCAACTGGTGACCGAGGCAAATGCCGTATAGCGGTATGCCAGCAGCGATGAACGCGCGCGTCGCAGCTATCGCGTAATCGCACGGTTCTGGATCGCCGGGGCCGTTGGACAGGAACACGCCGTCCGGCTCCAGCGCCAGCGCTTCCGCCGCAGAAGTCTGCGCCGGCACCACCGTGATGCGGCAGCCGCGCTCGGCCAGCTTGCGCAGGATGTTGTGCTTTACGCCGAAGTCGTAGGCGACCACATGCAGGAGCGAGGATTGAGGATCGGGGATTGAGGGGTATCCCGCTGTGCCGTTTTGTGCTCGCTCCTCGATCCTCGCTCCTCGATCCTTATAGCCTACGCCCAGCTCCCATTCGCGCTGCGTCCACGAGTAGGGCTCGGCACAGCTTACTTCTTTGGCCAGATCCATTCCGGCCAACCCGGCGAAACTGCGCGCCGCCGCGAGTGCCGCCGCTTCGTCCGTACCGGTGGCGATGCAGCCGTTTTGCGCACCCTTCTCGCGCAGGATGCGCGTCAGCTTGCGCGTGTCGATCCCGGCGATCGCCACCACGTTGTTGGCCTTGAGGTAATCGGGCAGCGATTGGGTACTGCGAAAATTGCTCACTGTCAGCGACAAATCGCGGATCACCAGGCCGCTGGCGAACACCTGGCGCGACTCCACGTCTTCGCTATTTACGCCGACGTTGCCGATATGCGGGTAGGTCAGCGTGACGATTTCCTTGCAGTAGGAAGGGTCGGTGAGGATTTCCTGATAGCCGGTCATCGAGGTATTGAACACCACCTCGCCGATGCTGCTGCCGGAAGCGCCGATGGCAACGCCCCGGAATACCGTGCCATCGGCAAGCACAAGAATGGCAGGGTTAGTTTGCGGCACCGGAATACTCCCAAAGCAGTTTACATAAAGAAGCGGGACGAACCGTGTGTCCATCCCGCTTTGAATTGATGCGCATTATAGCGGATTAGCGGGGAGGCATCAAATGCCGGAACTTGTTTTGCCGAAACTTATTTGGGTGGCTCCCTTGGCTGGGCGCAGGCCGCGCCGGTGTGTCCATCGAGGAAATCCCCCAATGCTTCGACCCAGGATGCGCGCATGAAAATGAAGCCGTCGTTATGCCCGCCGGCCAGTTCGAGGAACCGCTTGGGCGGATTGGCCGCAGCAAAGAGCGCCTGCCCATGCTCGAAGGGGATGATTTCGTCTTCCGGGCTGTGGGCGATCAGCACCGGCGCGGCGATAGCCCGCAGGTTTTTCTCGGTGTCGTAACGGATGCGCGCCAGCCACCGCACCGGCAGGTAGGGGTAAAAGTGCCGCGCCAGGCCGGGCACGGAAGTGAAGCCGGAGGCTATCACCAGCGCCGCCGGTTTTTGCCGGGCGGCCAGCCATGCGCCGACGGCGCCGCCCAGCGATTCGCCGAACAGCACGATGCGGCAGGAGGGGATGCGCCGCTGCTCGGTCAGGTAGCGCCAGGCGGCTTCGGCATCCCGGTAGGTGCCCTGCTCGGAAGGCTTGCCGCTGCTGTTCCCGTAGCCGCGGTAATCGAAGATCAGCATGCTGTAGCCCAGGCGATGGAACATCTGCAACGAATCAATCCGGTGGGAGATGTTGCCTGCGTTGCCGTGCAGGAACAGCACCGTGCCGCGCGGCTGTGCGTGTGTCTGGGGGGCGGGAATATACCAGCCGTGCAGACCGAGGCCGTCGCTGGTGGTCAGCCGGATGTCCTCGTATTGCAAGCCGGCCTGACCGGGGGTGGCGATGATCTCGCGCCCGGTTTCCGGATAGAACACCAGGCGTGCCTGAAAAAAATACAGCAGCAGCGCGAGCCCGCCATAGGCCGCTGCCAGAATGCCCAGAATATGCCAGATCACGCGCACCGGGCCTCCGGGTTTTGGGTCCCTGGATTTTTGGCCTCCGCCGTTTTGCGCACGGCCGGGTCTTGGCGGTAAAACTCGGCCAGTTGCCTGTACACGTCCGGATATTCCCGTTGCAGGACATGGGGCGTTTCGAAAAATGCCTCGCTGGTCACGGCGAAAAATTCGGCGGGGCTTTCGGCTCCGTAGGGGTCTAGCGCCGTTTTCATGTTTTTTTCCGCCTTGGCGCAGAGGTCGGCGTAGGCCGCAGTAAAGGATTGCGCCCACCGTTCGGAGGACATCTCCCGGTGCAGCGGTGGGAAACCGTTCATCGCGCCGTTCAGCATGTCCAGCTTGTGGGCGAATTCGTGGATCACCACGTTGACGCCGTCGTGTTCGCCACCGCGCACGGCGTCGGCGCCGGACAGAACCACCGGCCCGTGCTCCCAGGATTCTCCCAGCATCACGTCGCGGACGACATGCACCACGCCGGCCTCGTCCATAAATTCGTGTTCCGGCCCGAATTCGCCGGGATAGACGATCACCGACACCCAACCCGCGTAGCAATCCAGCCCGAGATTGAGGATCGGCAGGCAAGCCTGCGCGGCGATTTTGATGCACGCGTCTTCATCCACGGAAAACCCGCCAGCCGCGACCAGTTGCTTTTCATTCAGGAATAAAGTCGCAAGCTCGCGCAGGCGCTCCATTTCTTCTTCCGATAGCCCGCGCAACACGGGCAGCGCGGAAACGGCGGCACGCCACGCCTCTTCCGGCAACAACGCATGCCGTAAAATGTACCGCCTGCGCCAGTTTTTTATGCTCCAGTCCATATTCCTTCAAACGACTATATTCGAATGCCAAGCCGGATGCTTTGTCGGCTTTCAAGAAGCCGAACTGAAAGCACCATGCAATTTTTATGTTTTAATAATCGGGAAAAACGAGTGCTAGCGTAGCACGATGGCGCCGCATACCTTGCGGAATTTACGGGGAATTTTCAATGTAAACAGCGCGGTTGCCGGCTTATGTCCCGGTTTTGCAGCCAATGCCGTCATGCCGGAACCCGGCTGGCGAAATATGGTCGTATGAATAATAAGATTATTTTGAGGGGGAGTTATGAAGTCACATTGGGTTGGCATCGCGGCAGTTGCCACAGTGTTGATGTTTGCCGGGCAGGCGAATGCGGCGGTGGATGCCGTAGCATTTAAGGCGTTAGCCAAGAAAAAAAGCTGCTTCAATTGCCATAGCATGGACAGGTCGCTTTTTGGCCCCTCGCTGAGGGAGATCAGCAGGAAATACAGCGGCAAGGCCGGCGCTCAAGCCAGGTTGGCCGGGGTAATCAGAAATGGCAGCAAGGGCGGCGTTTGGGGTGAAGTCGCGATGCCGGCCTATGCGAGACTCAGCGATGAAGACATCAAAATGATGGTGCGGTATATTTTGTCCCTCAAATAGCCACCACCGCCAACCCGCTGCCGGATCGGCTTGGCCGCACAGCCCACAGCCCGATACAGCCACGGCGGATGCAATGGCGTGGCGAACTGGCGGGCCAGGAGATTACTGGGCGGAGGGTTGTTTGGCTTGTTTCGCGGGCATTGCGGTGGCATGAGTCAGCCTGACGCTTAGCGCTTCAGTCTTGTTCTCGACGTTATCGCTGCCATGATCGAAGCGCCATGCCCAGGCAGCGGCGTGATTGGTTCTGAATGTCGTGTCGGTCCAGTATTTTCCGGGCAGGGATTCCGGGAAAAAATCCTTGGGAAGGGTGGGGCCGGGATAGAAAACAGCGGGATTCAATATGGTCCTCAGCTCAAAACGGCTGGGCAGATACCAGTCAGTGTAGCCGCAAAGTTTTTCTGCATTGACCGCCTTGATGTAGGACTCGGTGTCGCAATCGCTGCCGGCGCATGTTCCGCCATTGGTCTTGCCTGGGGAGCCGCCGTTGCTTTCCGGATTTGAGTCGTACCAAGTATAGGTGTTGTTGATGTTGTGCAAGCCGGGTTCGGTCTTTTTCACTTCCCAGACCATGCCCGACTGGTTGTCCAGCACGCATGTCCATGGTTGCTTTGCATAGTCCTTGCCGTCATTCACGCTGCCATCCTGATTCAGGCGCGTCATGTCAAATACAGGAGGTTTGAGGGAGGCCGGGGTGTCGCAGCCTGCGATTGCCAGAGGGCACAATAGTACCAGCGCCATGCGGCGGCAGGAAAATATGGAATTCTTTGACGTCATGCTTGCGTTGATCGGTTTTTTCATTTGGAGCACCCGGAAATTAAGCGTGGGATACCTGTTCGGTATTAAGGCGGGCATTATCGTGGAATTGCGCGGGTTGTTCAAGGCAAGCGGTTCGAAGCTTTATCGTCAGGGAACGCCGGTACATGGGATAATCGCCCGTTCAAGGGCTTGCCCGCGTTGATTCGCGCCGTCCGATGTAACTGCGGACTATGGCCTTTCAATGATTAACTGAACAAACGCCCGCTCCGGGCATTACGGAACAAATATGAAAACAGATGTAATTATTATCGGATCAGGTGCGGCCGGCCTGATGTGCGCCTTGCAGGCTGGACAGCGCGGGCGTTCCGTGGTGTTGCTCGACCATGCCAAGAAGCTTGCGGAAAAGATCCGCATCTCCGGTGGCGGGCATTGCAACTTTACCAACATCAACACCAAGCCGGAAAACTTTGTTTCCGCCAATCCGGATTTTTGCCGCTCGGCACTGGCGCGCTATACGCCGCAGGATTTTATTGCGCTGCTGCAAAAGCACAGCATTGGTTATCACGAAAAGACGCTTGGGCAATTGTTCGGCGACGACGAAGCGGAAGTGATTGTCGCGATGCTGCGCGATGAATGCGATGCGGCGGGCGTGAAGCGGTTTATGAGTTGCGAGATCGGCGAAATCAAGCATACCCCTTACGCCCCGGAGGTTGGCGGGGGCAAAAAAGCGAAATTTTACGTCAGCACCTCGCGCGGTGAATTCGAGGCGGTCTCGCTGGTGGTCGCCACCGGCGGTTTGTCCATCCCCAAGACCGGTGCGACGCCGTTCGGTTATCACGTTGCCGAGCAGTTCGGCATTCCCATCACCAAGCTCAAGCCCGGCCTGGTGCCGCTGACCTTTGCGCCGGATGACTGGAAGCCCTATGCCGATCTGACCGGGGTTTCGCTCGATGTCACGGTGAGTTTCGGCAAGCAGTCGTTCCGCGAAAACATGCTGGTCACGCATCGCGGCCTGAGCGGCCCGGCGATATTGCAAATCTCTTCCTATTGGCAGCATGGCGAACCGCTGCACATCAACCTGCTGCCGGGTTGCGATATGGCGACCCTGCTGGATGAGCAAAAAGGCAGCAAAAAATTGCTGAGCAATTTCCTGATTCAATGGTTCCCCAAAAGTTTCTCCGATGTGTGGTGCGCGCAATTGGCCGAAAAATCTGGAGTTGAAAACAAGCCGCTCAATCAATACAACGACAAGCAGCGCAAGCAAATTACCGCCGCTTTGCACGACTGGCAGATCACCCCGTCCGGCACGGCCGGATACAACAAGGCAGAGGTGACCTGCGGCGGAATCGATACGCGCGCGCTGTCGTCGAAGACCATGGAATGCATCGAAGTGCCCGGCCTGTATTTCATCGGCGAAGTGGTGGATGTCACCGGGCAACTTGGCGGCTACAACTTCCAGTGGGCATGGGCATCCGGTTATGCCGCCGGGCAGGCAGTCTGATGTAGGAGCGGGCCATGCCCGCGACCAAGAGGCTCGCGGGCACGACCCGCTCCTACAAGTGCCAACAGCTTTATATTGGTTTAGTGCTATAGTGTCCGCGCGTTTTTTGACATCCAACTGATGAAACAAGTATTGACTAAGCATGATGATACATGTGCAAAGTCACTACTTACCGGAGGAACCAACGATGCGTACCTTATGGATAGCTTTACTGACGTTGGTGTTGAGCGGCTGCGGCTACAACACCTTCCAGACGACCGATGAGCAGATCAAGGCAAGCTGGGCGGAGGTGCTGAACCAGTACCAGCGGCGCGCCGATTTGATTCCCAATCTGGTCAGCACCGTCAAGGGATTTGCCGCGCAGGAGCAGGCCGTGCTGCTGGGTGTCACCGAGGCGCGCGCCAAGGTCGGCAGCATCCAGGCCACGCCCGAGCTGATCAACGATGCGCAGGCCTTCGCCAAGTTTCAGGCCGCGCAGGGCCAGCTGACTTCGGCATTGAGCCGCTTGCTGGTGGTGTCGGAAAATTATCCGCAACTGAAATCCGACGCGAACTTCCGCGACTTGCAGGCGCAACTGGAAGGCACCGAAAACCGCATCACCGTGGCGCGCAACCGCTACA
>JAUYGW010000010.1 GCA_030690245.1 Gallionella sp.
GTACACCACGCGCGGCTTGCCCAAGAACATTTCAAAACCTTCCCTGCGAATGTTTTCCAGCAAAATGGTCAGATGCAACTCGCCGCGCCCGGCCAACAGGAACACGTCGGTGTTGTCCGTTTCATCGACACGCAACGCCACGTTCACCAGCAATTCCTTGGTCAGGCGATCACGGATCTGGCGGCTGGTGATGAACTTGCCTTCCTGCCCGCACAACGGCGAGGTATTCACCATCAGATTCATCGTCAGCGTCGGCTCGTCCACCTTGGGCATCGGCAAGGCTTCCGGCTGGCTCACGTCAGCCAGCGTCACACCGATACCGATTTCATCGATGCCGTTGATCAGCACGATATCGCCCGCAAGGGCTTCGTCCAGCAATACGCGTTCGATGCCGCGAAAACCCAGCACCTGGTTGACGCGCGCGCGTTTCGGCGTTTTATCGCCATTCAGCACCATCACATCCTGCCCCGGCTTGATGCGGCCACGGCGCACACGCCCCACGCCGATGCGGCCGACGAAGCTGGAATAATCCAGCGCGGAGATCTGCAATTGCAGCGGCGCATCCACGTCGGCATCCGGCGCGGGCACATTCTTGAGCACCACATCGAACAGCGGGCGCATGTCCGTGCTGGGTTTGGCCAGATCGAGCGTGGCGTAACCGTTCAATGCCGACGCATACACCACCGGAAAATCCAGCTGTTCTTCGGTCGCGCCGAGCTTGTCGAACAAATCGAAAGTCTTGTTGATCACCCAATCCGGGCGCGCGCCGTCGCGGTCCACCTTGTTGATCACCACGATCGGGCGCAGGCCGAGGGCCAATGCCTTCTTGGTGACGAACCGGGTCTGCGGCATCGGGCCTTCCACCGCATCCACCAGCAGCAGCACGCCGTCCACCATCCCCAGCACGCGCTCCACCTCGCCGCCGAAGTCGGCGTGGCCGGGCGTGTCCACGATGTTGATCTTGACGTCGCCGTACTGGACCGCCGTGTTCTTGGCGAGGATCGTGATCCCCTTCTCGCGCTCCAGGTCCATCGAGTCCATCACCCGCTCGGCCACGTCCTGGCCCTGGCGGAAGGCGCCGGTCTGCCACAGCATCGCGTCGACCAGGGTCGTCTTGCCGTGGTC
>JAUYGW010000011.1 GCA_030690245.1 Gallionella sp.
AGTAGCCGGTGTGGCGATCGCCACCAGCGGCAGGATCACATCGCACTTCTTGACGTGGTACTCGACCCATTCCTTGTTGATGGTGATGTCGCCCTCAAAAAAGTGGAAACGCTCGTGCCCGAGCAAGTCGGTAATGCGTTCGGAATTCATGTCCATGCCGTACACTTCCCAGTCGGTGGTGGCGAGGATGCGGTTGGACAAGTGGTGGCCGATGAAGCCGTTCACGCCGAGGATCAGTACTTTTTTCATTTTTTCTTCCTTGACAATAAAATTCTAAAAATCCATCTGTAGGTGCGAATTTACCTCGCAGAGGTTCTTGTGCCCTGTCGGTATTCGCACATCAGGCCGTTGTACGTGCGAATGAATTCGCACCTACCATCCTAAAACTCAAAATGTCGTGTGCCGTACTGCGCCGCAAACTCCGCCGCGCTCATCTCGATACCATCCAGCTCGAAGCGCACCACGCGCAGCACACCCTGTCCGCAGACCGCATAGGCCTTGCCTTCCTTGACGTAGAACGCGGGCTTTTCATCGCTAACCGTGCAGCCGGTGTCCAGGGTTTGCAGAATGCGCATAGTCTTGCCCAGCAGTTGCGTGGTCGCGCCCGGATACGGCGGCGCGACGGCGCGCACCAGATTGTGGATGGCTTGCGCGGGCTGCGACCAGTCGATGACGCCGTCTTCCGCCTTGCGCCCGCCGAAATATGCGCCCTTGCTCAAGTCCTGCTTTGTCGCCTGCGCCCTGCCTGCCAGCAATGCGGGAAGCACATCGTTCAGTGCGATCTCCGCCGCCACCGTCACCTTCTGGAACACTTGCAGCGCGGTGTCGTCGGGCAGGATCGGCACCGCCTGCTGCGCGACGATATCGCCGTTGTCCGGCTTCTCGGTCATGTAATGCAGGGTGCTGCCGGTTGATATTTCGCCGTGGATTATCGCCCAATTCACCGGCACGCGGCCGCGGTATTTCGGCAGCAGCGAACCGTGCATATTCAGCGCGCCGCGCTTCGGTATTTCCAGCAACTCGCGCTTGAGCATCTCGCGGTAATAGAACGAAAAAAAGAAATCCGGCTGCAACGCGCGAATCTGTTCCACCACTTCCGGCGTATTCGGATTATCCGGCGTGATCACCGGAATGCCGTGCAATGCCGCCAGCTCCGCGACGCTGTCGAACCAGATGGTCTCTTTCGGGTTGTCGCGGTGCGTGACCACCAGCGCGATCTCCACGCCGTGCGCGAGCAGCACCGACAGGCAGCGCACGCCGACATTGTGGTACGCGAATACGACTGCCCGGCTCATTCCTGCGCATCCGAAAACAATGAGGGGTACGCCGCCTCGCTAGTCGGTTTTGTCTTTTCTCTCTTTTTTCCGGGTTCAGTCATGGCAAAAGGGTCCTGCTCTCCTGAAATTTTCGCCGCACGCCTACCCTTCCCCCTTCCCTCTTCTCCCTTCCCACCGGTCTCAAGCACCGCCTCGACCAGATAGCGCGGACGATGGCGTACCTGCTGGTAGATGCGGCCGATGTATTCACCGAGCAGGCCGATGCCGAACAGCGCGATACCGATCAGGAAGAACATCAGCGCGAACAGCGTGAACAAGCCCTCTGCTTCCGGGCCGATCACCAGGCGGCGCACCACGAGGAATACGAAGAACAAGCCGGAGAACACCGAGATCAGCATCCCCAGCATGGAGAACATCTGCAACGGCACCAGCGAGAAGCCGGTCATCAGGTCGAAATTCAGGCGGATCAGGCTGTACAGCGAATACTTGGATTCGCCCGCCGCGCGTTCCTCGTGCCCCACCACCACCTCGGCGGGATTGCGCGCGAAGCTGTAGGCCAGCGCCGGGATGAAGGTGTTTACCTCCTTGCAGCTGTTCACCGCGTCGATGATATGGCGGTCGTAAGCGCGGAACATGCAGCCCTGGTCGGTCATCTTGATGCGCGTGATGCGCTCGCGCAGCCCGTTCATCGCCTTCGATGCGGCATGCCGCCACCAGCTGTCGCTGCGCTGACGGCGGATCGAGCCGACGTAATCGTGGCCTTCGTCCATCTTGGCGAGCAGCAGGCCGGTGTCTTCCGGCGGGTTCTGCAGGTCGGCGTCCAGCGTGACCACGCGCTGCCCGCGCGAATGCTCGAACCCCGCCATGATCGCCATGTGCTGGCCGAAGTTGCCGTTGAACAGAACCACCCGCGTCACGTCGGGGCGCTTCTGGAACTGCTCGCGCAATATCGCGGCAGAACGGTCGCGGCTGCCGTCGTTGATGAACACGACCTCATACACAATGCCGAGCTTATCCAATGCCGGATACAGCCGATCGAACAGGCTCTGCAGGCCCTGCTCTTCGTTATAGACGGGGATGACGACGGAAAGTTGGGGTGTGCTCATAGGGCGGCATTTTACCGCATGGCGCGTGGTTAGCGAAATCGGGAATTAGCCTGTACGGCAAAACATCAATGTAGCGTGCGCTGTGCGCACTATTCCTGAATTATGTCGTGCGCACAGAGCACGCTACGCTGGCTGGAATTGTTTCGGTAGGTTGGGTTAGCGGCACGCGTAACCCAACAATTTGTCGGGTAGCTTTGCATAGCCATCTGACTAAGCTGTCAGAAAACGACAGCCAAGTCATTGGTTAACGCTGTGCTAACCCGACCTTCTTTGCTAATGTGAATTAGCCGACTCTGCCAGCACCTCGCGCATCGCCTTACATGCGCGCTCGACATCCGCCTCATTCATCGCATAGAACATCGGCAACGAGACGATCTGCCTGCCGACGCGCTCGGCGACCGGGAACATGCCTTCCTTGAAGCCCAGTGCGCGATACAGCTTGAACAGATGAATCGGCGCGTAGTGGTAGCCGACACCGATGTTGTGCGCTTTCATCTTTTCCATGAACTCGGCGCGGGTGATGCGCTCCGGCAGCACGATCTGGAACAGGTGCCAGTTGGTAGACTCGAAATCCTGTGGCGGCAGTTGCGCGCCGGTTTGTGCCTCGAAGTCTTTGCCCAGCACCTCGAAATAATGTTTCGCCAGTTTGCGCCGCTGCGCGGTGACAGCCTCCAGTTGCGCGAACTGGCCGAGGCCGATCGCGGCGGCGACGTCGGTCATGTTGTATTTGCCGCCCAGCACGTCCACTTCGATGCCGTCCCAGCCGCTGCGCGTGACGCCCTGCAGCCGGTATTTTTCCGCAAGCTTGGCCTCGTCTTCGTTGTTCAGCACCAGGCAGCCGCCCTCGGAGGTGGTGATGTTCTTGTTGGCCTGGAAGCTGAACGAGACGAAGTCGCCGAACGAGCCAATAGGCTTGCCTTTCCAAGTCGAGCCGATCGCCTGCGCGGCATCCTCGATCACGCGCAGTTTGTATTTGGCTGCCAGCGCATACAGCCGGTCCATGTCCACCGGCTTGCCCGCCAGATACACCGGGATGATCGCGCGGGTCTTGGACGTGATCGCCGCCTCGACCTTGTCCAGGTCGATGTTGCGCGTGACCGGGTCGACATCGGCGAACACCGGGGTCGCACCGACTTCGAGGATAACGTTCGCGGTGGCCACCCACGAGATCGGCGTGGTGATGACTTCGTCGCCCGGTGCTATGCCCGCGATGCGCAGCGCGATCTCCATCGTGCAGGTGCCGGAGTTGAAGGTGCGCACCGGGCGCCCGCCGAAGTACTCGGATAGTCTGGCCTCGAATGTCTGCACCTTCGGGCCGGTGGTGATCCAACCGGAACGCAGCACCTCGCCCACTGCGGCGATGGTGGCTTCGTCTATGGTCGGGCGGGAGAAAGGAAGAAAATTGCTCATGAAATCCCTATAAATTCGTCATTCCCGCGCAGGCGGGAATCCAGTCAATAACAAATTCTCCGCAACGCGGAGACAAAACCTTAAAGGCATTTTAAGTTGAACCGCTGGATTCCCGCCTGCGCGGGAATGACGGCTGTAGTTTAAGCCCGCGAAATGATAACCACGCCGAGAATGATCACGCCCATGCCGATCAGCTTGGTCGGGTTGAATAGTTCGCCAAGCAGATACCAGGCCGCCACCGCATTCACAACATAGGCCATCGACAACATCGGGAAAGCGATGCTGACCGGCACGCGCGACAGCGCGAGTATCCAGACCACCACGCTGAACGCATAACAGAACAGCGCGGTGACGATGTGCCACTCGGTCGCCAGCTTCAAACCGATCGGCAGGATATTTTCCATGCTGAATTCAAAATGACCGACCGCGTTGGTGCCGGTCTTCATCAGTATCTGCGCGGCGGCGTTGAGCATCACGCCGGTGAAAATCAGGATGAAACTGACCAGGCTCATATGAAACCTTTGAGAACCGTCGCGAGTAGGTCAATATGCAAGGCGCCGCGCAACGAGCGGCGAGACATACCATGCAGGTAGGCGAGGTGCGAGTGACAACGCAGTTGCGGCGAAGGCTCATATCGGCGAAGCCGATGTGAAACTGCGCAGCAGTGGCCGGAGCCAACATGCAACGCAGCAGATTGGCCGCGCAGCAGGTTATTCAGAGGTTTCATGGCTTCTTCACCACAATATGTTGGGTATCTTCAAAAATAATCTTCATCGCCACCCCCAGTTGTTGCAACTGCGCGTAAGCATACACCGGCATGATCGCCAATGCCTCAGGCTGTACTGCCCAGACCCTGGCAAACTCCTCGACGGTGGGAACCCAGCGCTGCGGTTCCTGCTGGATGCCGTAGGCCATTTCATCCTGATACTGCACCAGCGTGAAAGTGCGCTTGAGGTAGAACGGCAGGGTCTGCTCGTAGGTCAGCACCGAGTAGAACGGGATGCCCGGTTTCACTTCGTCGCGGATCGCCTCGGCGATATGCTTGGCGGAACGCTCGCGCGCCACGGTTTCATAGCCGGACAATCCGATCTGCGCGGACAGCAATGCACCCAGCGCCAGCACCACCACCGCAACGGGTTTCCTTTCGCGCCACAGCAGCAGCATTCCCGCGAGCAAACCGGCCAGCGAAGCCAGCGCGGCAACGACCAGCCACGGACCGTAATGCGGATACAGCTCCATCTGGTTCGGCGTGTCGGCGAACTTGTCCACGTTCAGCGCCAGCCCCAGCAGCAGCAAAGCGACCGGGATTGCCGGCGCGACCTGCCAGAACAGCACGCGCCCGCGCATCTCGGCAATGCGCTTGCCCATCAGCAACGCCAATGCGGGGAACATCGGCAGCAGATAGGACGGCAGCTTGGAGCCGGAAACGGAGAAGAATACGTAGATGAACACTGCCCAGATCAGCAGGAAGCGCTGGGTGTTGAACATCTTGTCCGGCAGGCCGCTGCTGCGCAACGTACGGAACATGCTGTCGAACATCAGCACCGTCCACGGCAGCGCCCCGGCCAGCAGGATCGGAATGAAGTAATACCAGGGCTGGTAGCGCCCGTGCGTCTTGGTGGTGAAACGCGTGTAGTGCTCGTAGATGAAGAAGCGCTCGAAGAATTCCGGGTTGGCTTTCATCACCAGCACAAACCACGGCACGGTGATCACAAAGAACACCGCTAGGCCGGGCAGCCAGTGCATGCGCTTCAGCACGCCGAAGTCGCGCTGCACGACGCAATAGATAAACAGCGCGGCACCGGGCAACACCAGCCCCATCAGCCCCTTGCTCAACACCGCCAGGGCCAGGCCCGCCCAGGCAACCAGCATCCAGTTGCGCCGTTTTGTTTTGTCCGCCTGCGCCTGCCCGAGCAACAATCCGACGATGCCCAAGGTGAGGAAGAACGTTACGCCCATATCCAGCGTGTTGATGTGCGCCATCAGCACATACAGCAGGCTGCTGGACAGCAGCAGCGCGGCATAGCCCGCCGCCTCGCGCCCGAACAGGCGCAGTCCGGCAAACCACACCAGCAGGATGCCGGCAAAACCGGTCAGCCCGGCCCACAGGCGCGATGTCCATTGGTGTTCGCCGAACAGGGTATAGGCGGTGGCGGTCGCCCAGTATTGCAGCGGCGGTTTCTCGAAATACTTGAGCTCGTTCAGGCGCGGCGTCACCCAATCGCCGCTCACCACCATCTCGCGCGGGATCTCGGCATAGCGGCCCTCGTCCGGCTTGATCAGCGTGCGGTATTCGAGGTTGGCGAACCAGATCAGCGCGACCGCGATGAGCAGCCACCAAACCTGTTTGGTTGAGATAGGGTTCATTGCTTTTTATTGTTCCGTCCAGCCGGCGCGCAATTCGCGCGCGGTGCGGAAAGTCTGTTCGAGCCGTGCCGCATCGCCAGCCGCCAATGCCGCGCTCATCTGGGTCAGCTCCGCGATATAGAGTTGCAATTCCTGCAACAGCGCCTCGCGGTTCGCCAGGCAGATGTCGCGCCACATTTCCGGCGAGCTGGCGGCGATGCGGGTGAAATCGCGGAAACCGCTCGCGGCGAAGGACAGCAGCAGGTCGCGGTTATCGCGCTGCGCCAGGTCATGCACCAGCGCGAACGATAATAAATGAGGTAAATGGCTCACCGCCGCGAACACGGCATCGTGTTCGGCATAGGTCAGCCGATGAATGTTCGCACCGCACGCTTGCCATGCGGCCTGCACGCGCGCCACGGCTTCCGGGGTATTTTCCGGCAGCGGCGTCAACACCACCTTCTTGCCGGCATACAAGTCGGCACGCGCCGCCGCAGCGCCGCTCAACTCGGCTCCGGCAATCGGGTGCGCGGGCACGAACTGCGCCGCCTTGCCACCCAGCTGCGCATAAACTGCGCGCACCACATCGCTTTTGGTGCTGCCGCCATCGGTGATCAGGGTATGCGCGCCGAGATGCGGCGCGATGCGCGCCATGATCTCCGCCATCTGCCCGACCGGCGTTGCCAGCAATATTAAATCCGCATCAGCGGCTTCGGCCGCCGCATCCTGCCCGATGCGGTCGATGATGCCGAGCTGCCGGGCTTGTTGCAGCGTTGTCTCGCTGCGCCCGAAGCCGACTACCTCGCCGACGGTATTCGCCTTGCGCAACGCCAGCGCGAACGAGCCGCCGATCAGGCCGACGCCGAAGATGATAACTTTTTTGAATTGCGGTTCGGGCATAGATTGCCACCTATCTTATTCCATTTGCACAAGGGCGGAAAACGAGCGTAGCGAAGTTTCGAGCTTGCGGCCAAAGCGCAGCGCCTTCCGCCGTATGTGCGTCCGCCAAAAGGGCTATGGGGTGTGATTCATTCGGCAGATAACTTTGCATCCACCCTACGCTTGCTGCCGTTTGCGGCAGACTTTGCTATGCCGCTTTAAGTTCTTTGCTCAATTCGAGAGGAAATAAACCTGCCGCCTTGGCATCGAGCACGACAATTTCGCCCACGCCGCTTGCGGTCATGCCAACATTGACGTTCCAGCCTAAGGAAATATCGCGGATAATTTTTCCATCGGTAAATTCAATCACGAGAATGTCGTCTTCTTCGTCATATTGCATTTTCATGGCTACGGCTCCTCTAGTATCCAATCCACCATCACGGTTTTAACAATCACAGCCTGCCCGACAACGACTGCTGTGCATACCATATTGTCAACACGTTCTGGGTATTGCCTGTAAATCCACAAATCGGATTCTGACTTATAACGGATGTCGCCAGTTTCGATCAAATCGAGCAACAGCTCAAGGGAAATATCGCGCTTCTCCATGCGAGTTCTGACATGGTGAGTAAGCCGGATATTCCTGTTGAAACGCAGGCTGAACATTCATCTCTCCATCATCATACTCACGCAAAGCGCGGGAACAACTCTATCCCATACCGGCTGTTTTACTTGCCGAAAGACTGCTACAGCGTGCGCCCGATCGCCCCGGCGATTGCGCCCAGCGTGCCCATCATTTTTTTCAGTTCCTGCGGGGTCAAGGCCTGATCGGCGTCGCACCATGCTTCGCAGGGATTCGGATGCATCTCGACCAGCAGGCCGTCCGCGCCTGCGGCAATCGCGGCCTGCGACAGCGCCGGAACCATCCACGCCTTGCCGCCCGCATGCGAAGGATCGACGATCACCGGCAGATGGGTTTCTTTCTTCAGCACCGGGATCGCGGTCACGTCCAGCACGTTGCGATAGGCGGTTTCAAAGGTACGGATGCCGCGTTCGCAGAAGATGATGTTGTGGTTGCCGCCCGCCGCGATGTATTCCGCCGACATCAGCCATTCGGAGATGGTCGCCGACATGCCGCGCTTGAGGATCACCGGCTTGTTGATGCGCCCGACTTCCTTGAGCAGGTCGAAATTCTGCATGTTG
>JAUYGW010000020.1 GCA_030690245.1 Gallionella sp.
CACCACCAGCAATACGCTCAGGATGGCCGGGTTCAACGCCGAACGCCATTCCTGGCTGGGAACATTATCGATTGTGGTTCCTTGCTTGCCGAAGCGTGTCTCCACCACCTCTTCAAGCTGCCAACGTCCCTGCTCGATAAAGCTTGCACGCTTGGCATGGATGATCGCCTGCAAGTGGTAGGTTTCATCGAACCGGTAAATATCAATGTTCAACAGGCTGGTATCCGGCATCACGTTCTTCACGTTCACGAAACTGCGATCGTCTTTTACCCACACACCGGAGCGAAACTCCTTGAGTGAAACTTGCGCATTCTGCGCTTTCAGCCGCAATTTCTGCGCCATCCGCTCGCTTGGCGGGGCAACAAATTCGCTACAGACAAAACTCAGTATTACCAGCGGCAGCGCTATTTTGAACAGCGCGCCTATCATCTGCCACAGCGACGCACCGGACACGCGATAAACGGTCAATTCCGAACTGGCCGCCATCTGCACCAGCGCGAAAATCGTGCCCACCAGCACCGCCACCGGAAACAGTTCATAAACATGGCCGGGGATGGTCAGCATCACGAACAGCAACACATAACCCAGATGATACTGCCCCTGCCCCATCACGTTCAGTTCATGGATCAGATCCAGGAAGGCAAACAGCATGATGAGCGCGGCAAATACCAGCGCGATGCTGAAGTAAATTTCACGGCCGAGATAGCGCGTCAGCAGGTTCATGGCTGCGCCCCGGATTTGGCCGCACCCGGGCGTGTCATACCTAACAGCCTGCGCAATGAAAACAATGTCATGCGGCGGTAAAACATCAGCGCCGTTATCGCCAGCATCGCCGCATGGATACCCCACAGCCCGATTCCGGACGACAGCTTGCCTTGTCCGACCCACGCATTGGTCACACTGATCATGTTGCTGTACAGCATATACAGCACGATCGCCAGGACCAGATTAAGCGAGCGCCCGGCGCGCGGATTGACGTAGCCCAGCGGAATCGCCAGCAGGGCGAGAATCAATGCGCTGATCGGCAACCCCACCCGCCATTCCAGCTCGGCAAGATTCCATGTGGTACGGTTGCGCCATAACTCCGCTGTCGACATGGTGCGCGCCCAAGGCTCTGCCAGCTTGACCGGCACACTGTCGATGCGGATCGCATAACGCTCGAACTCCACAATGTTGTAGTTGCGCTGCCCGGCCACGCCTTCGTAGCGCGTGCCATTGAGCAACACCAGAAAGCGATCCCCGTTCGGCAGCGTTTCCTGCAAACCCTGCCGGGCCACCATCGTGCCGAGTTTGCCGTTCTGCTCCGACTGCACGAAGACATTGCCGACGCGATTGGTTCCAGGATACATATTCTCGACAAAATAGACCCGGTCGGCCTGTTTCGATTCACGGAACGTACCCGGAGCGGCGGCAGACACATCATCGCGACTTTCCAGCGTTTTCTTGAATTCATCGGCTTTCAGCAACGCCCACGGCGACAGCACCAAGCTGAGCAGCGCGATCAACGCCACCACCGGCACGGAATACCATAATACCGGCCGTACCCAGCGCGTCAGCCCGGTACCGGCGCAAAACCACACCACCATCTCGCTGTCGCGGTAACAGCGCGACAAGGTAAGCAGAATGGAGATGAACAAACTGAGGGAAAGCAACACCGGCAGATAATTCACGGCACTGAAACCAAGCAACGCCAACACGCCTTCCACCGCGATGATGCCGCCGACAGCATCGCTTAACAGGCGTATCAGCTGACTAACCACTACAATGCCGAGCAGCACCGCAAATACCAGCAAACCATTGCCGGCAAATTCGCTTATCAAAGCACGGTGAAAAAGCCCGAAGCGGGTCGGCTTTGACTTTATGCGGTGAGTTTGCGGATAATCGGGCATCTAAGGGCAGGTTTTTATATAAGGGGCAACTCGTGGAATTTAGCATAAAACAAAGCAGTTCGGAGAAGCAGCGCAGCGGCTGCGTGGTGGTTGGCGTTTATGAAGGCGGAAAACTCTCGTCGGCGGCGCAGGCGCTCGACAAGGCGGCAGCGCATCATTTGAGCGACCTCATCGCGCGCGGCGACATGAACGGCAAGGCCGCATCCACCCTGCTGCTGCACAAACTCCCCGGCATCGCTGCCGAGCGCGTATTGCTGGTCGGACTGGGTAAAGCCAGCGAACTGAACAACAAGACCAGCGTGGAAATCTTGCGCGCTGCCTTCGCCGCACTGAACACCACCGCCGCCAAGGATGCCGCGCTGTACATTATCGATGAAGGCGTAGGCAAGGATGCCGCCTGGGTCATCAAACAAGCGGTGTTCGCCGCCGCCGAGCAGGCTTTCCGTGCCGACGGCATGAAGAGCAAACCCGCCAAACCGGCCACATTGAAGAGCATCACCTTTGCCACGCTGGAGAAGCCGTCTGCCGCATTGAAGAATGCACTCGACCAGGCTGGCGCGACCGCACGCGGCATGGACCTCGCCAAGACGCTGGGCAACCTGCCGGGCAACATCTGCACGCCGACCTATCTCGCCGCAAAGGCGCTGGCACTGAGCAAGGCGCACAAATCCATCAAGACCGCCGTATTGGAAGAAAAAGACATGCAGAAACTGGGCATGGGCTCTTTTCTTTCCGTCACGCGCGGCAGCGAGCAGCCCGCCAAACTCATCACGATGGAATATCACGGCGGCGACAAGAAACAGAAACCTGTCGTGCTGGTCGGCAAGGGCATCACTTTCGATTCCGGCGGGATCTCGCTCAAGCCGGGCGCCGACATGGACGAAATGAAATATGACATGTGCGGCGCAGCCAGCGTGCTCGGCACCATGCAGGCCATCGCCGAGATGGGCCTGAAGCTCAACGTGGTTGGCGTCATCCCGACCTGCGAGAACCTGCCCAGCGGCCGCGCCACCAAACCCGGCGACATCGTCACCAGCATGTCCGGCCAGACCATCGAGATCCTCAACACCGACGCCGAAGGCCGCCTGATCCTGTGCGATGCGCTCACCTACTCGGCGAAGTTCAAACCGGATACTGTGATCGACATCGCCACCCTCACCGGCGCCTGCGTCGTCGCGCTGGGACATGTCGCCAGCGGCCTGTTCAGCAACGAAGATGAGCTTGCCAAAGAATTGCTGGCAGCGGGCGAACAAACGTATGACCGCGCCTGGCAACTGCCGCTGTGGGATGATTACCAGCCGCTGCTGGACAGCAACTTCGCCGACATGCAGAACATCGGCGGCCGCGCGGGTGGCACCATCACCGCCGCGTGTTTCCTGTCGCGCTTCACCAAGGACTACCGCTGGGCGCATCTGGATATCGCCGGCACAGCCAATAAATCCGGCAAGGACAAGGGCGCCACGGGTCGTCCGGTGCCGCTGCTCACGCAGTACCTCATCAATCGTGCTGGCAAATGAGAATTAGCCACGGATTAACACGGATATTCACGGATGAAACCATGCACCCCAAATTTGGTTTGGCCTTATCCGTGCGCATCCGTGGCTAAATGATTTTTCATCATGACTAAAGTCGATTTCTATACTGGCAGCGAAGACAAGCTGCGCACCGCCTGCCAGTTGAGCCACAAGGCGATGCAGAACGGCGTACGCGTGGCGCTCAGCACGCCGGATGCGGCGACTGCCGACGCGCTGGACAAACTGCTCTGGCAATTCCCGGCCACCGCCTTCATCCCGCATTGTCGCAGCGATACCGAAGAGGCGGCGCAGTGTCCTGTCGTGTTGAACAGCGGCAACGACAGGTTCCCGCATTACGACCTGCTGATCAGCTTGCATGACGAATGCGTATCGTTCTTCAGCCGCTTTGAACGCGTCATCGAGATTGTCAGCGGCGACGCGGAAAACAGCCGCCTGGGGCGCGAGCGTTACAAGTTTTACAAGGATCGCGGCTACGAGCTGAACCATATCGACCTGTCCAAAGCGCCATGACTCCCATCGAACTGACCGACAATGGCTTGCTGGACAACCTGCCCTTGCTGACCCAGGTGGCGGATGAAGACGCGCCTGACGATTTGCCGACTCTCACCGAGGTTGTCACTGATGAAACTACTGGTGAAACAACTAGCCATCCCACTAAGCAACCAGAAGACGGTTGCCAAGTGGTTGGTTATAGCCATTCGACTAGGCTATCAAAAGACGATAGCCAAGTCGCTGGTTATGAAGGGCAGACTGAACCCTCTAGAGGGCTTCAACCCAACGCCGACCGGGAAATTCCAGTCCCCGAAAATGAAACCAGCCATGCTCATTTCCCTCTCCCCAACCCTCTGGGTGAAACAACTAGCCATTCGACTAGGCTGCGAGAGACCGCAGCCAAGTCGCTGGTTATCCCGCAAGCGGGTGAGGGAGCGAACGAATCGCTGCGCGAGTTTCACGTTAGCGAGGAGGAAGTGCAGCGACTGTTGCGGCGGCTCGAAACACACCTCGAAAATAGGTTTGCCAATAAGCTCAGCGTCAATCTCGAACAACTGCAACGCCAGGCAATCGACCATGCGGTCAGCGAACTCAAAGCCGAGTTACCCGAACTGCTGCGCGAAATGCTGAACACACCCCTCCACCCGTAGGTCGGGATTTACCCCGACAAAACCAGCCCCGCCCGCTACATGTCGGGTTAAAACCCGACCTACACGTTATAATTACGCACTCTCGATAAACGTCGAATACAGGCTTTTTTGCCGTAACCTATCGCATCGCAAGGTATTGAATGGAACACCCAAAGAACATGGAACTCGCCAAAAGTTTTGAACCAAAAGACATCGAAGCGCGCTGGTATCCCCAGTGGGAGCAAGCCGGCTATTTCAAGGCCGGACTCGACGCATCGAAAAAAGAAAGCTTCTGCATTCAACTGCCGCCGCCCAACGTCACCGGCACGCTGCACATGGGGCACGGCTTTAACCAGACCTTGATGGACGCATTGACGCGCTATCACCGCATGCGTGGGGACAACACGCTGTGGCAACCCGGCACCGACCATGCGGGCATCGCCACGCAGATCGTGGTGGAGCGCCAGCTCGACGCGCAGGGCATCTCGCGCCACGACCTTGGCCGCGAAAAATTCATCGAAAAAGTGTGGGAGTGGAAGGAATACTCCGGCAACACCATCACCCAGCAGATGCGTCGCCTCGGCACCTCGCCAGACTGGTCGCGCGAGCGCTTCACGATGGATCCCAGTTTGAACAAGACCGTCACCGAGACCTTCGTGCGCCTGTTCAACGAAGGCCTGATCTATCGCGGCAAACGCCTAGTGAAC
>JAUYGW010000035.1 GCA_030690245.1 Gallionella sp.
GCCGATCGCCGCGAGGCCGGCCACGCCGGCGCCGGCGATGAAGACCTTGGCTGGAGGAACCTTGCCTGCGGCGGTGATCTGGCCGTTGAAGAAGCGGCCGAAGGCATTGGCGGCCTCGATGACGGCGCGATAACCGGCGACGCCGGCCTGCGAGGTCAACGCGTCCATCTTCTGCGCGCGGGAAAGCTGGCGCGGCAGCGCGTCGATGGCCAGCACGGTGGCTTTCTTCGCCGCGAGCTGCTGCATCAATTCCGGGTTTTGCGCCGGCCAGATGAAGCCGATCAGGGTGCCGCCTTCGCGCATCAGGTCGACCTCTTCCGTTGTCGGCACGCCTACCTTGAAGACGATGTCGGACGAGGCCCACAGTTTGGCCGCGCCGTCGATAATTTCTGCGCCTGTGGCGCGGTAAGTGTCGTCGCTGCAATTTGCCGCAGCGCCGGCGCCGGATTCGACGGCGACCTTGAAGCCCAGCTTGATGAGTTTTTCGACGACCTCAGGCACAGTTGCAACACGTTTTTCTCCCGCAGCAGTTTCCCGCGGAATTCCTATCATCAGAGTCATGGAATTTCCCGTTTAGGTTAAAGTTGATTCTGTCTGCCGTTCCGGCTGGCACGCCGCTTCGGCTTGTATTTTTTGCTGCAACGTCAGGATGTTTTGCTGCATCGCCAGAATGTCGTTCATTCCGGATGCGCGGAAGCGCGATGTTACTTCAAAAATCTTCCGGCTATCAACCTTCTTCTTCGCTTTTTTTACCGCCTCATGCGGCGCGAAAAATCGGGTTCAGGAAAAGAAGCGCTGATGGGCTTCGGGAGGGATGTTCATGCCTGTCGATTGCGCGCGTTGCAGCAGTTCCCAGTAATAGCGGTAGGAGGCGCGGTCATGCAGTTTGCCTTCCTGCTGGATAGGGCCCCAGATGGCGTCCTGGGCGGCGATCAGCAGGGCGGCGGCCTCGTTGGCCTCGGCGAAATCCGGGCGCATGGCTTCGACGATAGGCTGGATCTGGGCCGGGTGGATGCTCCACATGCGCAGGAAGCCAAGCTCCTGCCGGGCGCGGCGGGCGTCTTCGCGCACCACGTTGACGTCGCGTATTTCGGTAGTGACGTTGTGGCTGGGCACGACGCCGTTACCCAGTGCGGCGGCGGCGATCGCGCACTTGGCGCGCACGACCAGCGCATGGCTGAACTGGCCCGGCGAGCGCATCGCGGCGGCGGGGATTGCGCCGTGATGTGCGGAGACGAAGTCCATCAGGCCGAAGTCGAGAACCTCGACATGGGGCAGGCGGGCGATCTCCCAGACTTCATGCAGCGCGCCGGGCGTTTCGATCAACACATGAACGGGAATCTCGCGGGCGATGCCGTAGCGGTTTCTCAGTTCGTCGAGTGCGGTAATCTGCGTAGCAACATCTTGGGTGTTTTCTGGTTTGGGCAATACGATGTAGGCCACGCGCTGCCCGGCCAGGCCGATGATAATTTCCAGTTCGTCGCGCCAGAACGGATGCCTGACGTCATGGATGCGGACACCGATGCGGGTGAAGCGGTTTTCGCCGGACTGGACCAGCTCGGCGATCATGGCCGCATGCTCCCGCTCTTTGCCTGCGGGCGCGCCGTCCTCACAGTCGGCGGTGATGTCGAAGATGGAGCGTCCCTCGACCGATAATTCGGCTTGAATCTGGAGTGCCTTGTGCAGCAGTTTCTCGCTGCCGGCAAAATGCTCGCACGCGGCAAGCCGTGGAAACGGCCGGCTGCCCGCGTAGAGTACGTCGGATGGGTGAGTAAGATTATTCATCTTGAAAAATCAGTTAGCCACGGATACACACGGATTATCACGGATATAAACCTATTGATAATCTGTGTACATCAGTGTTTATCCGTGGCTAATTGCGGTTTTTTAGCACACACGGTATTTCATCCTGCGCCTCTGGCTGAAAAAGGAATTACTGGATCTCGACCAGGGTTTCGTCCGGCGCTACGCTGTCGCCTTTCTTGACATGGACGCTGATCACGACACCGTCTATGGGCGCCTGGATTTCGTTTTCCATTTTCATGGCTTCGATGACCAGTATGCCATCGCCTGCCTCGACTTGGTCCCCGACTTTGACCTTGACGTCGATAATCGTGCCGGGCATGGCGGTCGCTATGCAGCCCTGATGGGACGGGCGCGGGCGCTCGGCGCCCGATGCCGGAGCCGCAGATTTTTTCTTGCCGTTGCTTGTTCCGCCGGAAACCTCGATTTCATTCAAGGTTTCGACGATGACTTCTTCCGAAATGCCGTCGACGGAAACGTAGAACGGACGCTGGGCTTCCCCGTGATGTCCGCTGCCGGTGAGTCTGATATGGAAGGTTTCGCCATGCAGCGTCACCTTGAACTCGTTGGGTGCGTAACGTTCGGAAGAGGTGGTGGCGGCCTCCCTGGTCAGCAAGGGTTCGGGCTTGAGCGTGCCGGCATTGCGTTCCTGCAGGAAGGTTTTTGCCAGTTCCGGGAACATCGCGTAAGTGAGGACATCTTCCTCGCTTTGGGCAAAGGTTTCACTCTCGATTTTGAGCTTGTTCATCTCATCTTCGATCAGATCTGCCGGGCGGCAGGTCACGACTTCCGCATCGCCGACCGCAAGTTTTCTGACTTGTTCGCTGACCTTGCCCGGCGCCTTGCCGTAGTGGCCGAGCAGGTAATTTTTGACTTCATTGGTGACCGATTTGTAGCGCGCGCCGGTCAGTACATTCATGACCGCCTGCGTGCCGACAATTTGCGAGGTTGGCGTAACCAGCGGCGGGTAACCCAGGTCTTCGCGCACCCGCGGGATTTCGGCGAGCACTTCGTTCATGCGGTTGAGCGCGCCCGATTCCTTGAGCTGGTTGGACAGGTTGGAAATCATGCCGCCCGGCACATGGTTGACCAGTACGCGTGTGTCCACGCCGGTGAAGGCGCACTCGTACTGCCAGTATTTCTGGCGCACCTCATAGAAATAGGCAGTCACTTCCTGAAGTTTGGCCAGGTCGAGGCCGGTGTCGTATTCGGTGCCTTGCAGTGCGGCAACGATGCTCTCGGTCGAGGAATGGCTCGCACCTTCGCCGAAGGAAGAGTTGCAGGTATCCAGCATCGTGGCGCCCGCTTCCACGCCCTTGAGGAAACACATCGAAGACAGGCCGGAGGTGGAGTGGCTGTGCAGATGTATCGGCACAGCAACGGCGGCGCATATCGCCGTGACCAGTTCGGTGGTGGCGTAAGGTGTGAGCAGTCCGGCCATATCCTTGATGCAGATGGAGTCGCAACCCATGGCTTCCAGTTCGCGGGCCAGTTCGACGAACTGGGGGATGCCGTGTACCGGGCTGGTGGTATAGCTGATGCAGCCTTCGGCGTGTTTGCCGGCTTTTTTCACCGCTTCGACGGAGACGCGCAAATTGCGCAGGTCATTCATCGCATCGAAAATGCGGAACACGTCCACGCCGTTGTTTGCGGACTTGCCGACAAATGCGCGCACCACGTCATCGGAATAGTGTCGGTAGCCGAGCAGGTTCTGGCCGCGCAACAGCATCTGGATGCGGCTGTTCGGCAATGCCTTGCGCAGTCTCTTGAGGCGCTCCCAAGGATCTTCTTTCAGGAAGCGCACGCAGGAATCAAAGGTCGCGCCTCCCCAGGCTTCCAGCGACCAGAAGCCGATGTCATCCAGCTTGGGGCAGATAGGCAGCATGTCTTCGGTGCGCATGCGCGTCGCGATCATGGATTGATGGCCGTCGCGCAGCACCAGTTCGGAAATAAGAATTTTTGCCATGTGGTTAACTTGATTAAATTTTACGGTTGATTAAAACGGGCATGGCAAAAATGCCGCCCATGTTGATGAAATCTGCCATGCCCGTCTCCCTCACCCCAACCCTCTCCCGCAAGCGGTAGAGGGAGCAAACGAATCGCTCTGCGAGCTTCACGTTAGATGCCTTCGTGTGCCGCTATCGCGGCTGAAATGGCTGCGGCCCTGAGTTCCGGCGGGATTTTGGTGGTGTAATCGACCAGCTCCGGATGAGACTCCACAAACCCGGTGTTGAAGTCCGCATTCCTGAAGTCGGGGTGTTTCAATATTTCCTGATAATACGGGATGGTTGTCTTGACGCCATAGATCACCATGTCGTTAAGCGCGCGGCGGCCGCGATCGACGACCCCATCCCAGGTGAGCGCCCAGACGGTGAGCTTGGCGCACATGGAATCGAAATAGGGCGGAATCTCATAGCCGCTAAACATGGCAGCGTCGATGCGCACACCGGGGCCGCCCGGCGCATAGTAACGGGTGATCTTGCCGAAGCTCGGCAAAAAGCCATTCTTGGGGTCTTCCGCATTGATGCGGAACTCTATTGCATAGCCGCGAAACCTGACGTCTTCCTGTTTGTATTGCAGCTCGAGGCCATTGGCGATGCGAATCTGCTCCTGCACGATGTCGATGCCGGTAATGGTTTCCGTCACGGTGTGTTCAACCTGGATGCGGGTGTTCATTTCCATGAAATAGAAATTGTTGTCCTGGTCGAGCAGGAATTCGACCGTGCCCGCGTTTTCATAGCCCACCGCAAGGCTGGCCTTGACGGCCAGGCTACCGATGTATTCGCGCTGCTCCGGGGTGATCTGCGGCGAGGGAGCAATTTCGATCAGCTTCTGGTTGCGGCGCTGGATGGAGCAGTCGCGCTCGAACAGATGAATCACGTTGCCATGGCTGTCGCCCAGCACCTGCACTTCGATGTGCCGCGGGTCGACCACACATTTTTCCAGGAAGACTTCCGGCTGGCCAAAAGCCTTATTGGCTTCCGAGATCACGCGCTCATAGTTGCCGAGGAGGTCTTTGTCGCTGTCGCAGCGGCGGATGCCGCGCCCGCCGCCGCCATTGGTGGCCTTGAGCATGATGGGGTAGCCGATTTTGTTGGCCAGTGCGCGCGCCTCTTCAACACCGGAGAGGTTGCCGTCGCTGCCCGGCACGCAAGGGACGCCGGCGGCGATCATCGCGTTGCGCGCCTGGACTTTGTCGCCCATCTGGCGGATGACCTTTGCTTTCGGACCGATGAACTTGATGCCGCGGCGCGCGCAAATTTCCGCCAATTCGGGATTCTCAGCAAGGAAACCATAGCCAGGATGCAGCGCATCGCATCCGGAGGTGGCGGCCAGATTGACAATGTTGTGTGCGTTAAGATAGCCGGCGACCGGTTCTGAGCCGATGTGGTAGGCCTCGTCCGCTTTTTTTACATGCAGCGCATGGCGGTCTGCATCCGTGTAGATGGCGACCGACTTGATGCCCATTTCAGAGCATGCGCGCACGATGCGAACGGCAATTTCACCGCGGTTGGCGACGAGTATTTTTTTAATCACGAATTATCCCGAATTAGGCTGAATGTTGAAATCCGGCCGAATGATAGTTGAGTCGTATGTTTCTGTTCTGCGGGTTGCTGCCTGATTTTTTGAATGCGGCATTATAGCGGCATCGCCCTGTCGTGCTCAATGGCAATTCGAATTGACCCGAGACCGGCCAGCACCGTAGTTATACAAAAGTCTTTGTCATAGAATCACTGCCCATAAGATTTTATTCATATCGTTTCGGGAGTGTTATGCCGCGCAAGCGTCCGATTGACCCTTCAAGGAGACGGTACGCCTAAAGGCCGTGCGAGGTTGCGGCAAGGCGCAAAAAGTGGCAAGCGTCGCAGTGGCTGCCAGTAAAAAATTTCGCAGTGTAAATAGTTGAGATAGAATACGCATTTTTAGGCTTGCTGGATTTGCTGGGCACGGGTGAATTGCGCCCCCTGTTGGCGTTTTGGTTGATATAAAGATTCTGGTTGCGGCATCACGTTCGCCTGCGGCGAATTGGGCTTTTTCTGAAACTTGCGTTTTACTCGGTCGGTTGCATGAATTGCGCCGCGCCGCCACAAAACTTCGCGCCCGCCAGCGGGCTATATCAATCAGGAGCGCTTCGCAGGGACGGGCTGCTTCATCGCCCAGCTCGCAATCGGGTCAAGGAGGGATGGGCTGTTTCATCGTTCAACTCGCAAGCGGGTCAAGCAGGGATGCGCGGCTGTATCGCGCAACTCGCAAAATCCTGTGCAGCCATCACGCGAATTTATATGAATTATTCGGGTTAAAACCCATAAGTTACCTCCGGGTAATCGAACAAATTAAATACTGACTGAAGGAGTTTTTAGATGCATCAAGCGCAAATGGTTACGATCGACGGGAATGAAGCCGCCGCCTATATCGCCCACCTGACCAACGAGGTGATCGCAATTTACCCGATTACCCCTTCATCGCCGATGGGAGAGTACTCCGATATCTGGTCGGCCCAAGGCACCAAAAACCTGTGGGGCACGGTTCCCGA
>JAUYGW010000052.1 GCA_030690245.1 Gallionella sp.
AATAAAGAAGCTGGTGCTGGAAACGCCGGGCACGATGTGCACCGCCGGGAACTCGCTGTGCATCGCCGGATACGATACGGCGATCGCCGACCTGACCAACTACCTGGTCTTCATGAGCGACCCGTCGAAAATGGTGCGCTATGACTTGGGCTACCTCGTGCTGGGCTTCCTGTTCGTGCTCTTTGTGCTGCTCTATGCGCTGAAGAAGGAGCTCTGGAAGGATATTCACTGACACATATCAGGTTTGATCTGTTAATTGCTTTATGCCACGAGGCCAGCCCAGAGTGGTTGCGGCAATGAAAACTCTACTGCATGGCACCGGGAAGCTGACGCATCACGGTGACAGACAGCAGCTGTGGTATCCCGCCAAGCCCACTCCTGCCGTAAACAGGACACGGCATTGGTTCAACTGTTTAGCCAGAGGAATATGACATTATGAATCTTGAATTTTCGAAGTTATCAGGCCTAATGTTTTGCTTCATACTGACGCTGACCGTCTGCGTCTTCGCGGCAAACACGCTTACGAGCACCAATAATGGCCTTCTGTCTGCGGCAGAATCGGGTGACGTAAAAAAAGTCAGCCAAAGGCTGGTCTATGGCGCGGACGTCAATGCCAAAAACCATGATGGCGCCACCCCTCTTCATTTCGCGACCCTTTCGGGGCACAAAGATGTTGCCGAACTGCTGATCGCCAGAGGCGCGGATATCGATGCCAGGGAAAAGCATGGCGGTACTCCACTTTATTTCGCCGCCGTTATGGGATACAAGGAGGTCGCCGAACTGCTGATCGCCAAGGGCGCTAAAGTCGATACCCTTAATATCGCGGCTCTTTGGGGAAACAAGGATCTTGCCGAACTGTTGATCGCGAAGGGGGCGGACGCCAATGACCAGGAAAAGGTCCGCATCCAAAAACTTCAAACCAACCAGCTGGCTCGCGATGAGAGAGATCTCTGGCAAAGAGTGCAGTCGGGCGAGGATGCCAAAACAGTGCAGACCTATTTCGACCAGTACCTCGTTGGCGGCCACGCTGCCGCCATTGCCGCGCGGCAGGAACAGCAGCTCTGGCAACAGGCGCAGGCCGGAGGAAACGCCCAGGCCGTGCAGGCCTATCTCGACAAATACCCCAGCGGCAGCCATGCCGCCGCCGCACAGGAAAAACTTGCCGCCATCAGCAAGATCGAACCCAGCGCCCCGCAAGCCGAAACACCTCTCCGCGACTGCCCGGACTGCCCCGAGCTGGCCATCATTCCCGCAGGCAGCTTTGACATGGGTGAAACGGGCCCGAAACACCGGGTGACGCTGAAGAGCTTTGCGCTGGGCAAAACCGAAGTCACGCAAGGCCAGTGGAAAGCGGTCATGGGCTACAATCCCGGTAACTTTACCAGCTGCGGCGACAACTGCCCGGTGGAGCAAGTAAGCTGGAACGATGCTCAGGCATTCATCCAGAAACTCAACGCCAAGACCGGCAAACAATACCGCCTGCCGAGCGAAGCCGAATGGGAATACGCCTGCCATGCGGGAGGGCGGCAGGCATACTGCGGCAGCGACGATCTGGGCAGCGTGGCGTGGCATGACGGCAACAGCGGCAACCGCACCCACCCGGTGGCAGAAAAACAGGCCAATGCCTTCGGCCTGTACGACATGAGCGGCAACGTATGGGAATGGGTAGAGGACAGCCACCATGCCGACTATAACGGCGCCCCGGTTGACGGCAGCGCATGGCAGGGTGATGGCGCGAACCGCGTGCTGCGCGGCGGATCGTGGATCGTCAGTCCAAGGGTCGGGGAAGATGCCAGCCGCAACTGGAACGAGCCTGGGAACAGTTACTACAACCTCGGCTTTCGCCTCGCGAGAACGCTCCCGTAACGGTTGTCAGAGCTCGCCTGGCAAGATGAGCAAGGCAGGCGGGTTCAAGCCCATGATGGGCAAATCTTCGCGGGCCAAGCCCAGGGCCTCCAGCACTTTCAGCGCCGCGTAGGCATCGTTTGCCGCGTAGAGCATTTGCTGCGGGGTGAGCTGGCGCTGCGACCAGTTGGAGGTGGTCACATGCCTCGCCTTGGCAAAGCGCTGCTTCAAAACCAACCCCACCGCCGCGCGGACGCCCATCTCCTTGTGGTAGCCGTCCATGCTGAACACCGTATTGAGATCCACCACCGCGTTGAAATGCACGCCCAGTTTCGCGTGGATATGCCCGCGATCCGATTTAAGGCCGAAACCCACCTTGATGAGCTGCTCCGATTGCAGCAGTTCGAGCAGATAGGTGCGCCCATCCGCCCGATGCAATTGAAACAGATAGGCCTTGTCGTGCAGCGCAAACTGCACCACGTGCGGCCCCTCACTGACATCGCCGGTGACAAACGTCGGCTTGGATTCAGTATCAAACCCAACGATGCCCGCAGCCTTGATCTCGGCAGTGGCGGCCGCAAACTCTTCGGTGGTTGTTGGCACATGGATGCGTTCCAGCGTGAGGCCGGCGAATGGTTGCAAAAGGGCGATCTCATCCTTGGTCGGGGCGATCTTTTTCATATGAACATCTCTAAAAATTCAACAACGTCATTCCCGCGAAGGCGGGAATCCAGTCAAACAAAAAATTTCTTGCGTAGCAAGGACAAACATCTCCGAAAAACTTTTGATGGAACTACTAGCCATTCCACTAGGCTATCAAAGAACGACAGCCAAGTGGCTGGTTATGGCCTGGCACCCGAAAGGTATATTGAATAAAACCGCTGGATTCCCGCCTTCGCGGGACTGACGGATTATTAAAGATTTCCATATGGGGAGATATGTATTTTGAATTGAGCGGGCTCATGCTTTCACCGCCCGTGCGCGCAACTGCCCGCACGCGCCTTCGATCTCCTGTCCTGCCGAATCGCGTATCCGGGCGAGGATGCCATGCTGCTTAAGGGTTTGCACCATGAACGCAGTGCGTTCGGATGAGGGGCGGCGATAGGCTAGCCCGTCGACTTCGTTGAAGGGGATGAAGTTCATGATGGCGTATTTCCCGGCGAGGAGCTGCGCGATCCTCTCCATCTCGGCGTCGCTGTCGTTGACGCCCTCGATCAGCGTCCATTGATATTGAACCGGATAGGCGGTGGCGCGCGCATACGCTTCGGCGCGTTCCACCAGCTCTTCGATGGCGATCTGCGGCGCGCGAGGCAGCAAGCTGGCGCGCAGTGCCGCATCGGTGGTGTGCAGCGAAAGGGCGAGCGCCGGTTTCACAGCAGGAATTGAAGATTGCTTCTCACGTTTGCCCGGCTCCGCCCCCCTCGCTTCGCTCTCCCCGCTTGCGGGATGACCAGCGACTTGGCCATTGTTTTCTGATGGCCTAGTTGAATGGCCAGTAGTTCCATCAGAGGGTTGTGGTGAGGGCTTGTGAGTCAGCCCCTCCATCAGACGCTCGAACACGCGCAGGTCGCCGACCGTGGAGAAGACCAGATTCTTATGGCCGATGTTGCCTTGTGTGCCAAGCAGCTCAATCGCTTCGAGCACGTTGTCGAGATTGTGAGCCGGTTCGCCCATGCCCATGAATACCACCTTGCTCACTGCGCGGCGTTTGCGCGCGAGCACCACCTGGGCGACGATCTCGGCGCTGCCGAGCTGGCGCAGCAAGCCGGCGCGGCCACTCATGCAGAATACGCACCCCACGGCACAACCCACCTGCGTCGAAACGCACAGGCCGCCACGCGGCAGCAGCACGCTCTCCACCATCTGGCCATCGGCCAATTCCACCAGCAGCCGGGCTACCTCATCATCGGCGGGATATTCGCTGCGCAGGCGCGCCAGTCCATGCAACGTCGCCTCGATCGCGGGCAACTCATTGCGTAGCGCAAGCGGAAAGAAAGTCTCTGCGGAGCTGTGCTTCCTGTCGTATGAGCAGATCTGACTCCAGCCGCGCAGCAGACGATCCTCGTGGCACGGCTTGGCGCCGAGATCGCACAGGCGCTGGCGAAGCTGTGCGATACGCAGCGGAGTGTGAGAGGCTGGGATCAAAGTGGGTTTGAAAATAATTACGAGGGAGGTTGTTAGGATTTTAACCCAAGGAAGCGCTGATTAAGTCTTCCGTTCGCCCTGAACCTGATGGAACTACTAGTCATTCGACTAAGCCCGCAAGCGGGCAAGTCGCTGGTTATGTCGAAGGTTGACTTGCTGTTGGACTAGTTGACAACACTCTAGCGTGTTGTTATTGTCACCAACATGAAAGCCCGCGAATTATTCAACCGCCGCGTGCCTGTCACGGAACAGGCGTTTGCGGAACTGGTGCTTTGGGAGGTGCCCGAGCCACTTTCCGGCAGCAAGCATTGCTACAAATACCGGCTGGCGTTCGTGGCTGCGGGAGAATGTGTGGTGCGTTACGACAACGAGGCGGGCAAGGGCGACCACAAGCATGTGCGCGGCAAGGAAGTGAAATACCGCTTTGTCTCGGTTGATAAGCTGGTGGCGGATTTTTTTGAAGATGTGAAGAGGTGGCGAGATGAAAACAGTAACGATTGATATCCGGCCCCTGGCCGACACGCTGGGTGATTTCACTCAGACATGGAAGAGCGGAAAATTTTCCGCGCCGCGTATCAGCTTTGAATCGCCCGAGCTGCTGTTCAAGGTGCTGTCCGGAAAACGCTGGGAGCTGCTGAACGCGATGACGGGCGCGGGAGCCATGTCCATCCGCGAGGCGGCGCGGCGTGTGGAACGCGATGTCAAAGCCGTGCATGGTGACGTGACTGCATTGCTTAACGTGGGGCTGCTGTCAAAAACAGACGAAGGAATGATCGTTTTTCCGTTTGATGCCATCCACGTGGATTTCATGCTCAAGGCGGCTTGACGCTCGGCAATGCCGGGTTTGCATCGGATGTATTTCGATGCAAACCCGTTTTATTCGTTGCAGATGGTCGGCGCGACATGCAGACACTGCTGACGCGCAGAATGCTGGGCGTATAACATCAGTGTTGCGGCTCACGTCAGCAGCCCTATAAAAAATTCGACTCTGCGCCTTTTAATTCCTCAGATTGCTGAAAACAACTCGACCCTAGCCCGTTTAATTATCAATCACAAGGTTTAAACCACCGGCTTTAGCCGGTCAGCTTTAGCTGCGACAATATGCTGCACAAAAGGAGGTGCGGCATGGAATACAGATACGGAAGTCATACGGTTTTTCAAATTGAGTACC
>JAUYGW010000054.1 GCA_030690245.1 Gallionella sp.
GATGAGCCAACGCAGCGCGAGAAAGACGCGATCACCAATCGGTGCTTGGATGATGGCGGATATATGGTTATCCGCTTCCCCAAAGAACAATCCCGTTGGCAGGAGATATTCGCTGCGCACGCAGATTTGTTCGGCACTGGAAAAGTCACTGGCACTAAGAATTCATGAATGCACCCCAAGTAAATTTTCAGCCCGGCAGTTTGGTTAGTGCGCGTAACAGAGAGTGGATCGTATTACCGCAGTCCACCGCTGAGACTTTGTATCTACGGCCATTGGGAGCAGCAGAGGAAGATGCCACCATCCTGTATTTGCCGATCGAGCCACAGCCGGTCGTGGGCGCGACGTTTGCTTGGCCCACCGTACAACAGGCCAGCAATCACGCAGCCAGCCAGTTATTACGCGATGCACTGCAACTGAAATTACGCTCCGGTGCAGGCCCGTTCCGTAGCCTGGGCAACATCGCAGTTGAGCCACGGGCTTATCAATTGGTGCCGCTTTTGATGGCACTGAAGCTAGACGTGGCACGTTTGCTGGTGGCAGACGATGTGGGTATCGGTAAAACCATCGAGGCGGCGTTGATTGCGCGGGAGTTGCTGGATCGCGGCGAAATTCAGCGGTTGGCAGTTTTGTGTCCACCGCACCTGTGCGAACAGTGGCAGCGCGAATTGCAGGATCGTTTCCACATCAATGCAGCGATCGTTCGAACCAGTACCGCAGGACGCTTGGAGCGCGGACTACCCGCCGGGCAATCCATCTTTGATGCCTACCCCTTCACCGTTGTCAGCTTGGATTACATCAAGTCAGATCGCCGCCGTGATGAATTCCAGCGTGCCTGTCCAGAATGCGTAATCGTTGATGAGGCACATACCTGCACCCACAGCGGTCAGGGTAAGCAGCAGCGTTACCAATTATTGAAGGGGCTCACCGAGAACCCAGACCGCCACATGATTCTGCTGACCGCCACGCCTCATAGCGGTGATGAGGACGCGTTCTTCAATTTGCTCGGACTGCTCAATCCAGAATTTATTCAACTCAAAGACATTCCTCAGGAAAGCCGCTCAAAACTTCGCGAAGACCTTGCACGCCATTTCGTGCAACGTCGCCGTCCAGACATCGAAGAATGGCAGGATAACAAAGTTTTCCCGGAGCGCCTTACAGCAGAAATAACCTATGAGCTCAGTGGCGCGTGGGGCAAGCTGTTCAGGGACGTGCTCGACTATGCGCGTGAATTAGTTGTACGTGCCGAAGGGCAAGGGTTGCGCGAACAGCGCATGAACTGGTGGGCAGCTCTGGCACTGTTGCGCTGCATCTCTTCCTCACCGGCTGCCGCCGTTAATTCCCTGCGCACCCGATTGTTGGGAGTGCAATCCGAACAGGGGGCCGATACCGATCTGGAAGAAATAGAGCGTCAAGCGCAAGAGCGGGTTATGGATGGCACAGATGACAGTCTGTCCACGGATGACATAGAGCCTGCTGCATGCACAGAAGACTCCGAACTGTTGAATGAACTTATTGCTGACGCCGAAAAAATGGCTGGCAAGAGCAACGACCCCAAGCTGGCCAAACTCATCACCCACCTCGATGAGCTTATCAAGGCCGGATTTCAGCCGGTCATATTCTGTCGTTACATTGCCACCGCACATTATCTGGCCGAGCATCTGCGCACCCACTTCAAGCAATTTACCGTGAAACCCGTGACCGGTGAATTTACCCCCGGTGAACGGGAAGCAGCGGTAGAGGAACTTGGCGAGTCCGAGAATCGGATACTGGTTGCGACCGATTGCCTGTCCGAAGGTGTCAACCTCCAGAACCTGTTTACGGCTGTCGTCCACTATGATTTGTCATGGAACCCAACTCGCCATGAACAGCGGGAAGGCCGCGTGGATCGTTTCGGGCAAAAGGCCCGCGAGGTGCGCACCACCATGTTGTATGGGCAAGACAACCCGGTGGATGGCGCGGTATTGCAAGTTATCCTGCGCAAAGCAGAAAGCATACGCAAGGAACTGGGAGTGTTAGTTCCCATGCCGGACGACGAAGGCAAACTGACGCAAGCTCTTCTCAATGCGGTGCTGCTGCGCAAAGGGGGTGCTGCCGTCAAATCCTCACAGCAATTTCTCGATTTTGGTCAGCCCGCGCAGGAAATAGAAACTGCTTGGCAAAGTGCTCGCGACAAGGCATCAAAAAACCGTACTTTGTTTGCCCAGCGTCGTTTGAAACCAGAAGACGTGTTGCCAGAATGGCAAAAAACCTTGGCGGTATTGGGTGGCGAAGCGGACGTTGTTCGCTTCATTTCTCGTGCTGCCTCCAAGCTGGGTGCGCCACTCGAAGCATGGCGCAATCACTGGAAGCTGCACGTCAATCATCTCCCGCCAACCATCCGAGAGCGACTCGAAGGTGAGGGTTTATCCGGCACAATGCGCATCGACTTTCATCAGCCACCCGCACCCGGAGCCACCTTCATCCACCGCACCCATCCATTGGTTGCCTGTCTTGCGGATTATTTGCTGGAACGTGCGCTGGATACGGAGGCACGTCCTGATAGTGATGAAACTGATTGGATCGCTCGTGCCGGATCAATATTTACCGATGCGGTCAGCTCGCGCACAACCGTCTTGCTGCTACGTTTGCGTCACCAGCTCACCGTGACGCGCGCGACCGGCTCACGCCTGTTGCTGTGCGAAGAAACGGTCGCTCTTGCGCTCAGTGGCGGGGAGAACTCGATACGCCTGCCGGAAGATCAAGCTCGTACCCTGTTGGATGCACAACCAGCACGCAACATGCCGACTGCATTGCGTGACAGGCATATCCAGCAGGCCATAGACGCGTTGCCGGGATGGACACCCATGCTGGAGGAGGTTGCCGAAGAACGGGCGCAGCAACTGCTCGAAGATCACCGTCGCGTGCGCGAGGCTTCAGATGCGAGGGGCAGTTACCATGTCACTCCCAGTTTGCCAGTGGATGTGATGGGCGTTTTTGTGCTTGTACCGGCTTGAGGAAATAGCAGAATGGCAAAACGCTCCACTACCGAACTCGCTTTCTCCGCCATCCGCATTGAAGGCGGCTTGCTTGCCGCCGACTTTTTGGGGCGTGTCGCTCGCTTTGAGGCCACGGGACAAACCGAGGCGGATTACGACATCCCAAAAGGGCTGAAACTGCGCGACGAGATTGGCCGCTACTGGAAAATTGCACTCAATCTCTGGCAGGATTTTCAGGCGGGACGGCAGCGCACCGATCATGACGCGCACAGTTTCACCAGCAAGGACTTCCTTGAACCATTTTGTCGGCATGTGCTTGGGTTCTCCGATATCCAGCCAATAGGCCAGGTCGTCTTGGATGAGCGGATTTTTCCAATCGGCTATCAGGCCGTGGCCGGGCAGGTGCCGCTGGTGTTCGCCGCGCATACGCTGGGTATGGAGCAATCCGATGCGCGTTTTGGCGATGGTCACCGCCGCCGTTCTCCCTTCTTGCTGGCGCAGGAGTACCTCAATGCCGAAGACAAATGCCTATGGGCGATTGTCAGCAATGGCCTGAAGCTGCGTATCTTGCGCGACAACCCCAGCCTGACCCGTCCCGCTTATATCGAAGTGGATCTCGAATCTATCTTCAACGAAGAACGCTACCCAGATTTCACCGCATTTTGGTTGCTGGCACACGCTACCCGTTTTGGTAGTCATCAAGCTGCAGGCAACGGGCAACCTGCCGACTGCCATTTGGAGCGCTGGCGCAACACCTCGCAGGAATCCGGCATCCGTGCGCGTGAACGCCTGCGCGATGGTGTCGGTGAAGCCCTGCGTGCATTGGGCACCGGTTTTGTCAGCCACTCAAAAAATACCGCGCTGCGCGAACAGCTCGACAGTGGCGCATTATCTGCCCAAGCCTATTATGAACAACTGCTGCGCCTGATTTACCGCTTCATCTTTCTGGCAACGCTGGAAGACCGGCAAGACGAACAGCGGGGTACGCCGCTGGTGTTTGCACCCGATGCCGACGAAAGCGCGCAAGAGCTATACCTGCGCGGCTACTCGCTCAATCGCTTGCGTGAACACGCGGCCAAACGCCGTCACTATGATCGTTACAGCGACCTCTGGCAGGGCTTGGGCATTGCCTTCGCTGGTTTGGCAAAAGGCCAGTCCGCCTTAGGTCTGCCCGCGCTGGGCGGACTATTCACAACTGAGCAATGCCCACACTTGGACGGCGCACAACTGGAAAACCGCTATCTGCTGCAAGCCGTATTCGGCCTCTGCTTCTTCCGTGAAGGTGCAGTGCTCACCCGCGTCAACT
>JAUYGW010000057.1 GCA_030690245.1 Gallionella sp.
CGGGGAGTACCTGAAGAAGGGCTCGCAGATTTACGTCGAGGGCAAACTGCAAACCCGCAAGTGGCAGACCAAGGAAGGTCAGGATCGCTACACCACCGAGATCGTGGTCAACGAAATGACCATGCTCGGCGGGAAGTCATCCGGCGGCGGCAGTTTCGAAGTGGTGGAAAACGAACGAAGCGAAGCTTCGAGCTCACCACGGCCAAGCAAGCCTGCTTCCTCATCCGGCAGCGCCGCGGCTCCAGCAAAGGCCGCACCCGCAGCAAAGAGTAGCTTCGATAATTTTGACGACGATATTCCGTTCTGAGGGTTGCCTAGAGAAATTTTGATGTAATTACGGCCGCATTTGCGGCCGTTTTACGTTGGTGCACCCGGCAGGGCGTGTCCCTAACCAGTTTTATTTCAGCAAGTAAGCAAACATCAACATCATTCAGATGGCTTGCCCGCCCGCTAGACTCCACTCAGACTCTGCGGCGGGCGAAATTACTTGCCTTGCAATATTTGCATTCCTTTGAGAAGGTTCAAGGCCTGATTAAGCTGGTAATCGTCCTTGGCGCCAAATTCGGCGGGTGCGGATTTCGCAGCATCTCCTTTGGTGCTGGGCGATGCGGGCGCGTTTTTACCGGTACTGTCCTGTTTCTCGCTCGACGGTTTGTCATTGACCAAGTGCTTGTTCAGATCCGCTTCACGCAAGCGGAAGGTGTTGTCCTGCCCGGCGGTGGAGGGGTCTTCCACCAGAATATCAGGCACGATGCCTTTAGCCTGGATAGAGCGTCCTCCCGGTGTGTAATAGCGCGCCGTAGTAAGTTTGATTGCGGTATTGTTACCCAACGGCAGGACGGTTTGCACGGAGCCTTTGCCGAAAGTCTGCGTGCCCATGATGACCGCGCGCTTGTGGTCCTGCAATGCGCCGGCGACAATTTCAGATGCGGATGCGGAACCGCCGTTAACCAGCACAACCAGCGGCACGCTCTTGACGGAGTCGGGCAGGTTTTTCAGGTAATCGCTCTTGCCGTTGCCGCGCAAATAATTGTCCGGGCTGGCAGTCAGGCGCATCTTTGCGTCTTCGGTGCGGCCTTCGGTGTAAACCACCAGTGCGTCCTTGGCTAAAAAAGCGGCAGAAACACCGACGGCGCCGGTTAGCAACCCGCCCGGGTCATTGCGCAAATCGAGCACCAATCCTTTTAGCGGCCCCTGATTTTGCTTGATGATGGTTTCCAGTGCGGTGGCGAGGTTTTCGCCGGTATGTTCCTGAAATTGCGTGATGCGGATAAATCCATAGCCGGACTCCAGCAGCTTGGATTTCACGCTCTGCACCTTGATGATTGCCCGCACCAAGGTAATTGTAAGCGGTTTTGGCTCGTCCTTGCGGATGATGGTCAGGACTATTTTGCTGCCCGGTTTGCCGCGCATATGCTTTACTGCATCGTTCAGTGTCAGGCCCTTGACCAAGGTGTCATCCAGTTTGACGATCAGGTCGCCGCTCTTGATGCCGGCGTGATAGGCCGGGGTATCTTCTATCGGCGAGACGACTTTCACCAGGCCGTCTTCCATGCTGACTTCGATGCCGAGACCGCCGAATTCACCTTGCGTGCCGACTTGCAGCTCCTTGAAGGCTTCCGAGTCGAGGTAGGCAGAGTGGGGGTCGAGGCCGCTCAACATGCCGTTGATGGCTTCGTTGATCAGCTTCTTGTCGGTGACGGGTTCGACGTAATCGCTCTTGATGCGGCCGAACACTTCGGAGAAAGCGCGCAATTCCTCGATGGGCAAAGGGGTTGCGAGCGTTTCCTTGTCGGCCATCGCGGCAAAATGCAAGCTGACTGACACGCCCGCAACCAGACCTAAACTTACCAACCCTGCTTTTTCCAGAAGACGCATAATTCCCTCAATGTTGTTTTGCAGCCAGCCACTTTATTGGGTCGAGCGGCTTGCTCTCGTGACGCAGTTCAAAGTATAAACCGGAATCCTCATTGCCGCCGCTGTTCCCGACTGCCGCAACGATATCGCCGCCATGCAGTAAATCACCGACTTGTTTGTAAAGCGTCTCGTTATTGCCATACAGGCTCATATAACCCTTGCCGTGATCGATAATCAGCAGATTGCCAAAGCCGCGCAACCAATCTGCGAATACTACCCGCCCTGTCGCGATAGCTTTGACAGCCTGTCCTGCAGAAGTTCTCAGGAACAGGCCTTTCCATAGCACCGTGCTATCGGGGCGCGGCGCACCGAACTGGTTGGTGACTTCACCCTTTACCGGCAATGTCAGCTTGCCCTTGAGCTGATCGAACGGGCTGCCATCAAAGCGGTTGTCCGGCAAGTTTTCGTTGCGGAACAGGGAGTTGGTTTTCGGCTGTGCGAGCATTTTCGTCAGCCTGTCGACCAGTTTTGCGAGGCGGTTTTCGTCGTGTTGCAGCCGGTTGATTTCGCGGCGCTGCTGGCGCAACTGCTGCGAGATTTTGCCTAGCACCCGTTGCCGGGCATGCTGTTCTTTCTCAAGTGCTTTTTTCTGTGCCGATTGTTCCGCGCGCAGCGATTTCAGTTCCGCGCGTTGCTCGCGTGTGGCCGTACTGACTGCGCTCAGCGCGGCGAAATTTTCGCGCAGGGCGGCAAGCCAGGTTGCGCGGCTGCGCGCGATGTATTGGTAATACTGCAAATCGCGGGAAACCTGATTGGGATCTTGGCTGCTCAGCAGCAGCTTCAGATATTCCTGTTCGCCACCGAGGTATTGCTGATACAGCAGCCTGCCCAGCAGAGCCTGTTGCTCCGCCATGCTGCCAGTCAGCCGCCGCTCTTGTTGTTGCAGAGCGCCAAGTTTTTTATCGGCTGCGCGTTGCTGTTCGGCGAGTTCGGCGAGTTTGCGGTTGCTGTCGCTGATCGCCCGCTCCGATTCACGCAGCGCGTCGGCAGCCTCGGACTTCGATTCGCTGGTCTTATCCATTTCGCGCTGCATCGCGGCGATGCGTTTGCGCAGGTTTTTCAGCTCATCCTGTTGCGTGGCATGGGCGCTGTTTGCCATCAGGCCAAGGTACAGGGCGGCGCAGGCAATTCCGGACAGGATGGTCAGCCACGGATGAACACGGATTAGCACGGATAAGTACCGGGGTGGCTGGAGTTCAACATCTGTGGTGCGGAGACAGGTTTCTCATTAGTAATCCGTGAACATCCGTGTCAATCCGTGGCTAATCATGCAGTCAGCAGAAGGTGATGAGCGATTTGCCAGTCATTTCTGCCGGTTGCGGCAGTCCCATCATGGTCAGCAGGCTGGGTGCGAGATCACGCAACGTACCGCCTTCGGTTAGCCTGGCTTTGCGCCCGATATACAGGAAAGGCACCGGATTCAGGGTGTGCGCGGTATGCGCCTGCCGCGTGGTGCGATCGAGCATTTGTTCGGCGTTGCCGTGATCGGCGGTGATGATGACTTCGCCGCCGATAGACTGCATCGCCTTGACCACGCGGCCGAGGCAAACATCCAGCGCCTCGATGGCCTGGGTGGCGGCTGCCATATTGCCGCTGTGCCCCACCATGTCGCCGTTGGCGTAGTTGCAGATGATGGCGTGATATTGGCGGCTCAGGATCGAGGCTTCGAGTTTGTCGGTTACCTCAAACGCGCTCATTTCCGGTTTGAGGTCATAGGTCGCGACCTTGGGCGATGGAACGAGGATGCGGTCTTCGCCGGGGTAGGGTTGTTCCCTGCCGCCGCTGAAAAAATAGGTGACATGCGCGTATTTTTCGGTTTCGGCGATGCGCAACTGCCTGAGCCCCAGGTTTGAAAGGTATTCGCCGAAACCATTATGGATGGCCGCCTGGGTATAGGCGCAGGGTAAATGAAAATCCTCGCCATAACTGCTCAGCGTAACGAAACTGGCAAGCTTGGGCACGCAGGCGCGATTGAATCCGCCGAACGCCTCATCTGTCAAAGCGCGTGTGATTTCGCGGGCGCGGTCGGCGCGAAAGTTCATGAATATCACCACATCGCCGTCCTGCATGGTGTTTTCCGCGCTGCCGGAAACAATCGCAGTGGGCTTGACGAACTCATCCGATTCGCCGCGTGCGTAGGCTTGCTCCAAAGCGGACAAGGCATCGGTTGCGGTAAATTCGGCGCGGCCTTGCGTGAGCAATTCATAAGCGGGTTGCACGCGCTCCCAGCGGTTGTCCCGATCCATTGCGTAGAAACGGCCGACGATGCTGGCGATTTGCCCGGTTCCCAATGCAGTGCATTTGTCCTGCAGCAGTTGCAGCGATTGCGCGGCGCTTCTGGGCGGGGTATCGCGCCCATCCAGAAACGCGTGCAGATAGACTTTTTTCAAGCCGGCGCGCGCCGCCATTTCCAGCATCGCGAAGATGTGGTTTTCGTGGCTATGTACGCCGCCCGGCGAGAGCAGTCCCATGATATGCAGGGCGCTGCCGTTCTGCTTGGCAAGCCCAACGGCCTGGTTTAAAGCCGGGTTGGTGTAGAAACTGCCATCCTCGATGGCCACATCGACGCGGCTCAAATCCTGATACACCACGCGTCCGGCGCCGATATTGAGATGGCCTACTTCGGAATTGCCCATCTGTCCGGACGGCAGGCCGACAGATTTTTCAGAAGCGTTGATCAGGGTGTGCGGATAATCGCGCCAGAGCGCATCCCAATTGGGTTTGCGAGCCGCCAGAACCGCATTGAAATCGGCGCCCTCGCGGTAGCCGAAGCCATCCAGAATGAGCAGCAAGACAGGGGTGACGTCCATTGATGTAGAATATTAGCGTATGATGATTTTACAAGGGCGTATTTTAGCCGATTTTGCCGCGCCAAGCGCGCGGCCCGGCAGGGTAATTCGAGGAGCAGGTATGATAGGCAAGCTGATTGACAGGGAAGAAGATATTCAACAGGCCGCACAGGCCATAAAGGCCATAGCGCACCCGTTGCGCCTGAAAATTTTGTGCGTGCTCGGCGATCAGGAAATCAGCGTGCAGGACATCGTGGAGCAGGTCGGCACGTCGCAGAGCAACATCTCGCAGCATCTGGCGATTTTGCGCGACAAAGGCGTATTGGCGACACGCAAGGATGCGAACCGCGTGTACTACCGTATCGGCGATTTGCGTACGCTGAAGCTGGTCGGGATGATGCGCGATGTGTTTTGTACGATGTAGGGGTTGCTTTCTGATTTGAATATCAGTATATTCTAATATAATGGGATGGCAGGCGAGGATGGTGCAGTGAAAAAACCATGGATTTTAGGGGTATTGCTACTGGGTGCTGCGACTGTTCAAGCCGCCGAGCCGCTTGCCGTTGCGCCTGCGCAGTATCGCGAGGTGGAGCAGACTTACAGTGCGGACGGCCTGGTGGAGGCGATACGCCAGTCTACCGTGTCCGCGCAAATCGGCGGGCGCGTTGTTGAAATCAACTTCGATGTGGGGGATCGCGTCAGCAAGGGACAGGTGATTCTGCGCATCGACGAGCGCGAAGCGGTGCAGGCACTGGCGGGCAGTCAGGCGCAGGTATTGCAGGCGCAGGCCAACATGCAGAATGCCAAATCGACTTATGAGCGCGCCAGGCAATTGTTCGCGCAAAAGTTCATCAGTCAGGCAGCACTCGACAAGGCCCAAGTTGACTACAAAGTAGCTCTGGCGCAAGCCGCAGCCAGCGAGGCATCCACCGGGCAGGCCAGCCTCGCGCACGGCTATACGGCGGTCATTGCACCCTACAGCGGAATCGTGGCGGCGCGCCTGGTGGAGGTCGGCGAGCTGGTAATGCCCGGCAAGCCCTTGATGACCGGGTTCGATCCCGCCGAGATGCGCGTGGTGGTAAGCGTGCCGCAAGACCAGCTGGTCGGCATCGGTGCGCACCCCGAGGCGATGGTGGAAGCGCCATCGCTGAATCGCTGGATCAAGGCTGCATCGACGACCGTCCAGCCAGTTGCCGATGCGCGTACTCACAGCACGCAGTTGCGCGTGTATCTGCCGAAAAATGAAGCAGGGGTTTATCCGGGCATGTTTGTGCGCGCGCATTTTGTGGTGGGCAAGGCCAGCAAGCTGGTGATTCCTGCGGCCGCCGTATTGCGCCGTAGCGAAGTGGTCGCCGTGTTTGTAGTAGACGAGACAGGTGGCGTGAAGTTGCGCCAGGTGCGGCTCGGCGAAGCGACATCTAATGGTACAGTGGAAGTGCTGGCGGGGTTGAACCCGGGCGAGAAGGTGGCGTTGGATCCGGTCAAGGCCGGGATGTCGGGTGTGAAGCGGGAGTAGTGATTCATCAACTTATGGAGGAATGAAACATGGCACACATCGTAATCATGGGCGCGGGTATCGGCGGCATGCCAGCAGCATACGAAATGCGGGATAAACTGGACAAGAGCCACAAGGTAACAGTTGTTTCGAACAGCGAGAATTTTCATTTCGTGCCATCCAACCCGTGGGTGGGCGTGAAATGGCGCGATCGCAAGCAGATCGAGTTCCCGGTGCGCGCCTATCTGGAACGCAAGGGCATCGACTTTATCTCCACCGGTGTGAAGCGCGTGCATCCCGACCAGAACCAGCTCGAACTGAACGATGGTCAGACCGTCAACTACGACTATTTGGTGATCGCTACCGGCCCTAAACTCGCCTTTGAAGAAGTCGAAGGACTGGGCCCGCACGGCGGGCATACCTATTCCGTCTGCCATGTTGATCACGCGATGCAGTCGCATGACGAGTGGGAGGATTTCTGCAAAAAACCCGGCCCCATCGTGGTCGGTGCCGTGCAAGGCGCATCCTGCTTTGGCCCCGCCTACGAATATGCGTTCATCATGGATACCGACCTGCGTCGCCGCAAGATACGCACCAAGGTGCCGATGACTTTCGTGACCTCCGAGCCCTATATTGGTCACTTGGGGCTGGGCGGCGTGGGTGATTCCAAGGGTATTCTGGAATCCGGTATGCGCGACCATGACATCAAGTGGATATGCAACGCAAAAGTTACCAAAGTCGAAGCCGGCAAAATGTTTGTCACCGAACATGACGACTTGGGTATCGAAAAGCGCAAGCATGAGTTGCCATTCGCCTACAGCATGATGTTGCCCGCCTTCAAGGGAGTCGATGCGGTATTCGGCATCGAAGGGCTGACCCAGGCGCGCGGTTTCATCATCGTGGACAAACATCAGCGCAACACCAAGTACAAAAACATCTTTGCAGTCGGTGTTTGTGTCGCGATCCCCCCGGTGGAAGCCACCCCGATACCGACCGGCACGCCCAAGACCGGCTACATGATCGAATCCATGGTGACTGCCGCCGTGGATAACATCCACGCTGAATTGCATGGCGAACCGGCGGACAAGGAGGCCACTTGGAATGCGGTCTGTCTGGCCGATTTCGGCGACGGCGGTGTGGCGTTTGTGGCGATACCGCAGATCCCGCCGCGCAACGTGAACTGGTTCTCGGAAGGCAAGTGGGTGCACCTCGCCAAGGTCGGGTTCGAGAGATATTTCATCCGCAAGATGAAAATTGGCTCTTCAGAGCCCTTTTATGAAAAAAGAATCCTGAAGATGCTGGGCATCGAAAAGCTGAAGTAGTTTTGCGGCGGGAAGCGCCGCAAGTCTCTGTCTTGATTTGACGGCGGCTTTTTTGTCATCAGGAAAAATCGAGATGGGTATTTCGGGACGTATCGCCAAACACTTTTTGCACTCGCAGATGACGCCGCTGCTGGCGCTGATCGCCGTGCTGCTGGGGTTGTTCGCCGTCATAGTGACGCCGCGCGAGGAAGAACCGCAGATCAATGTGACCATGGCGAACGTGCTGATTCCTTATCCCGGCGCGTCGGCCAGGGATGTCGCGCAAACCGTGGCGACCCCCGCCGAGCAGGTGCTGGCGCAAATCGCCGGGGTGGATCACGTGTATTCGGTGGCGCAGCCGGGCATGGCCGTCATCACCGTGCAATTCAAGGTCGGCGAGGAGCGTATCGCTTCGCTGGTGAAACTCTACGATGTCGTCAATTCCAACGTGGACTGGCTGCCGCCGACGTTGGGGGTGGGGCGGCCGATCATCAAAGCCAAGGGTATCGACGACGTGCCTGTCGTTGCGTTGACCCTGTGGCGCGAGCAGGCGGCGGGCGGCGGCATCGAATTGACGCAGGTGGCGCATGCCATCGAGGCCGAGCTGAAGCGCGTACCGGGCACGCGCGAGGTATCTACGCTGGGGGCGACGCAACGCATGATTCGGGTGTTGCTCAACCCGGAAAGCCTGAGTGCCTACCAGCTCACCATGCAGGATATCCGCGCGGCGTTGCAGTCCGCCAACGTTTCGGAAAACTCCGGCAATCTGGTGCGTGACAACCGCGAAGTGCTGGTGCAAACCGGCAGTTTCCTGAGCGACGCCAATGAAGTGAAGCAGTTGGTGGTCGGCGTGGCCAATGGCAAGACAGCCAATGCCAAACCGATATTTCTGCGCGATGTCGCCGATGTGCAGGATGGCGCGGATCAACCGGGCAGCTATGTGTGGCTGGGAACCGGGATGGCCGCCGCGGACAAGCAGATCAGCGCCAGGGGCGAATTTCCCGCCGTCACGTTGGCGATCACCAAGAAGCCCGGCGCGAACGCGGTGGAGATCGCCGACAAATTGCTGGCGCGCGTGAATGAACTCAAGGGCAGCGTGATTCCAGCCGACGTACAGGTCAGCGTCACGCGCAACTATGGCGAGACCGCCAACGACAAGGCGATGAAGCTGATCCAGAAGCTGCTGTTTGCCACCCTCGCCGTGGTCGCGCTGGTGTGGTTTGCGATGGGGCGGCGCGAGGCATTGGTGGTCGGCATCGCGGTCATGTTGACGCTGGCGGCGACCTTGTTCGCGTCGTGGGCATGGGGTTTCACGCTGAATCGCGTCTCGCTGTTCGCGCTGATCTTTTCGATCGGAATATTGGTCGACGACGCGATTGTTGTGGTGGAAAACATCCATCGCCGTCGCGCGTTGGCGCCGCATCAATCCCTGGCCGAAATCATTCCGGAAGCGGTGGACGAAGTCGGCAGCCCGACCATCCTGGCGACCTTCACGGTGATTGCCGCGTTGTTGCCGATGGCGTTCGTCAGCGGGCTGATGGGGCCGTACATGAGCCCGATCCCGATCAACGCGAGCATGGGTATGCTGATTTCGCTGGTGGTGGCATTCGTCGTCACGCCTTGGCTCGTGCTGCGTTTTGCCGGGGAGCATCATGCAGCAGCCCCTCATGCCCCCCCCCTCTCTCCTAACTCTCTCACGCAAGCGGGAGAGAGGGACGCGGTCTCGCTGCGCGAGGCTCATGTTAACGATAAGCGCAGTGCGGCGATCAGTCGCTTCTTCAGCGATCGGCTGAGCCCGTTCCTGAACGGCGCGCATGGCAAACCGGCGCGCCGCAAACTGTGGCTGGCCATCCTGGGCGGTCTGCTGCTGGCGGTATCGCTGGGCGCGGTGAAACTGGTGATCCTGAAAATGCTGCCGTTCGACAACAAGTCGGAATTCCAGATCGTGGTGGATATGCCGAGCGGCACCGCACTGGAACAGACCAGCGCCGTGCTGCACGAGATCGGCGGCTATCTCGCGACCGTGCCGGAAGTGACCGATTACCAGGCCTATGCGGGCACGGCGTCGCCGATCAACTTCAACGGCCTGGTGAGGCAATATTATCTGCGCAGCGCCGCCGCGCAGGGCGACATCCAGGTCAATTTGCGCGACAAGCACAGCCGCAGCCGCAGCAGCCACGAGATTGCCACCGCCGTGCTGGAACCGGTGCAGAAGATTGCCCAGGCGTGGGGCGCGAAGGTCAAGATCGTCGAGGTGCCGCCCGGCCCGCCGGTGATGTCGCCGATCGTCGCGGAAATCTACGGGCCGGATTACGAGGGCGCGCGCAAGGTCGCCGGCAAGGTGCGCGAACAGTTCGGCAAGACGGAAGGCATCGTCGGCATCGACGACACCGTCACGGAGCACGCGCCCAAGCTGCTGCTGCATGTATTGCAGAGCAAGGCCGCATTGCTCGGGGTCGCGCCGCGCGATATTGTCGACGTGATTGGCCTGGCGTTGGCCGGCCAGGATGTCGCGTCGCTGCACGATGAAAATGCGAAATACGCGCCGCCGTTGCGCATCGGATTGCCCCCGGAGCGGCGCAGCCGCATCGATGAGGTGCTCAAGCTCAAGGTGCGCGCAAGCGACGGGGTGTTGGTGCCGCTCTCGGAGGTGGTGCAGGTGATCCAGGAGCCGCGCGATTACCCGATCTATCACAAGGACTTGCTGCCGGTGGTGTATGTGTTCGGCGATATGGCGGGCAAGCTGGATAGCCCGCTGTACGGCATGTTCGGCGTCGACGGCAAGGTCGGCGGCATGGCGCTGGAACAGGGTGGCACGCTGGAGAGCTACTATTTCAATCAGCCCAGCGACCCTTATGCAGGCTACGCGCTGAAGTGGGACGGCGAATGGCAGGTGACCTTCGAGACCTTCCGCGACATGGGTATCGCCTACGGGGTGGGCTTGTTGCTGATTTATCTGCTGGTGGTCGCGCAGTTCAAGTCGTACCTCGTGCCGCTGGTCATCATGGCGCCGATCCCGCTCACCATCATCGGCGTGATGCCCGGTCACGCGCTGCTCGGCGCGCAGTACACCGCAACCTCGATGATCGGCATGATCGCGCTGGCCGGCATTATCGTGCGTAACTCGATCCTGCTGGTGGACTTCGTCAACCTGCAATTGCGTGACGGCGTGGAGTTGCAGCAGGCGGTGGTCGCCGCCGCCGGGGCGCGCGCCAAGCCGATCATCCTGACCGGGCTGGCGGCGATGCTGGGCGCATTGTTCATCCTCGATGACCCGATCTTCAACGGGCTGGCGATCTCCCTGATTTTCGGCATCCTCGTCTCCACCTTGCTGACCCTGGTGGTCATCCCGGTGTTGTATTACGCCACGCTGTACAAGAAGTTCCGGTAAAATTTATTTCATCTTTCAGGAGAGTTTCATGAACGCAGAACGCATTACGCATATCGTCGCCGGGACATTCATCCTGTTGTCCCTGGTGTTGGGCGTGGAAGACAGCCCGCTGTTTGTGAGCAAGAATTTTTTATGGCTTACCGTCTTCGTCGGCTTCAATCTGTTCCAAAGCGGCATTACTTCATTCTGCCCGCTGACGCGCATGCTCAATAAATGCGGCATCAAGGACGGTTCTTGCAGAACCTGAATAGAGCGGGGCTAAAAAGCTCGTTCCAGTCGCTACGCTTGACCCATATCAGCCTGGCCTTGGTCGGGCTGATGTGGGTTTTGCCTTTTCTGCATTATCGCCATCAATATCCGCTGACCACGTTCTATCAGGAATGGTGGAGCGCGTTGCTCGGTGTGTTGGCGCTGGCGCTGCTGACCGCGCGGGATTTCTGGCAACAGCCGGAAATTCCGCGCATCGCACAACTGCCCGCCGCGCTGATCGCCGTGATCTTGCTGCAATCGGGATTGGGCAAGGTCGCCTATTTCGATCAGGCGCTGCTGTATATCTTGTATCTGCTGTTCGCGGCGTTGCTGATGGTGCTCGGCGCCAGATTGCGCGACTGTTTCGGCATGACGGGGCTGGCGCTGGCGCTGGCGATTTTCCTGTTGATCGGCGCAGAACTCAGCGCGTTGATCGGCGTGCTGCAGCATTACCGCTGGCATACGCCGCTGAATCCGGTGATCGTGATGAAGGTCTCCTCCAGCGTGTTCGGCAACCTCGCCCAACCCAACCATTTCGCCAATTACATCGCGTTGGGGCTGGCCTCGCTCGGCTTGCTGTTGCAGCTGCGTAAGCTGAAACCAGGCTATGTGGCGCTGCTGGCCGCGCCGCTGTTGTTCGTGATGACCCTGAGCGGCTCGCGCAGCTCCTGGCTGTATCTGATGATGATGGCCGGTTTGGCCTGGTGGTGGGCGCGCCGCGACGCCGCACAGCGGCCGCTGTTGCGCTACAGCCTGCTGCTGATAGCCGGATTCGGCGTGATGCATCTGGTCGTGCAATTGCCGTTCATGGCTGGTGCGGACAGCGGCATCAATACCGTGCAGCGCCTGTTCGGCGACGATGCGCGCGGCAGCATTCGCCTTTATCTATGGCGCGAAGCGGGGCTGATGTTCATGCAATCGCCGTGGCTGGGTGTGGGGTTCGGGCAATTCGCGTGGCATCATTTTCAGTTGCTGCCGGTATTGCAGCCAGGCAACATCACCGGCCTGTACAACAATGCGCACAACCTGATATTCCAGTTCGCCGCGGAAGCCGGCATCGCCGGATTGCTGGTGTTGTCCGGAGCGCTGGGCACCTGGTTTTATGGTCTGAGGCGCGCAGCACCCGACGCCGCGCACTGGTGGGGCTATGCCGCATTGGGCGTGCTGGCGATCCACAGCCTGCTCGAATATCCGCTGTGGTACACCTATTTTGTCGCGGTTGCCGCGATCCTGCTGGGTGCGCTGGATGAAACACGCTACCGGCTGGAGCTGCGCAAGATGGGGCGCCTGTCCGTGGCGGCGATCCTGTTGCTGGGTTTGATGACGTTGGTGCAACTGCGCAGCGGTTACCATCAACTGGAACAAACGCTGGCGATACGCCCGGCTTCGGCTGCCGACCACAGCGTATTTGAGCGCACGCGGGATGGCCTGGTTGCGGTGCACGGCGGCTCGCTGCTGTCGCCTTATGCCGAGCTGTTCATGAGTTCGTTGATCGAAGTCAAGGAAGAGCACATCAAGGAAAAATTGGAATTGAACACCCGGGTGATGCGCTTTGCGCCGATAGGCGCGGCGGCATACCGCCAGGCTTTGTTGCTGGCGCAGGCCGGGCGGCAGGAGCAAGCCAATACCATGCTGGAACAGGCTATCTGGTCCTATCCGGAGGGTTTTTCAGGCGTGCGCCGGCAAATGGCCGAATTGGCGGAGAAAGATTCCGCACATTTTTCAGCTCTGCTAGAATTCGCCCTCCAAAAAGAACAGGAGTACCGAAGTGCAGTTCATCAGCAATAACATTCTTCCGATTTCCATCGCGTTGTTCAGCGGTGCCATGCTGTTATGGTCGATGTTCGGCAACCGCATTCGCGGCATCAAGGAAGTGGATTACACCGCAGCCCTGCAACTCATCAACCATAAGAACGCGCTGGTGCTGGACGTGCGCGATGAGGGCGAATACAAGGCAGGGCATATCCTGAATTCCACACTGGTTCAACTCGGCAAGCTCAAGGAGCGTATCGGTGAGCTGGAAAAATACAAGGAGCGGCCCATAGTGGTGGTGTGCCGCAGCGGCAACCGTTCCGTCTCTGCCTGTATGATGCTGGGCAAGAACGGCTTTGGCCAGGTATACAATCTGGCCGGCGGCATAATAGCCTGGCAGAAGGCCAATTTGCCTCTGGAAAAAGCAAACGGGAAGAAATGATGGCAAAGGTGCTGATGTACTGCACCGCAGTCTGTCCGTACTGTGTCCGCGCCGAACAGTTGTTGCAGCGCAAGGGCGTGCGGGAGATTGAAAAGATACGCGTCGATTTGCAGCCGGAATTGCGTGTGGCGATGATGGAAAAAACGGGGCGGCGCACCGTGCCGCAGATATATATCGGCGGCGAACATGTCGGCGGCTATGACGAGCTTGCAGCGCTCGATCGTGCCGGCGGATTAGCCGAACTTTTAGCAGGATGAAACTTTTAGCAACATAACCTTAGAGGAAGAAACATGACTGAAGCAGCCCAAGAAAACAATCAACCCGCATTCAACATAGAAAAAATCTACGTGAAGGATCTCTCGCTGGAGATTCCAAACGCGCCGAATATTTTTCTGGAACGCGAAAGCCCGCAAATCGATGTGCAATTGAACACTCAAACCGCAGTGATCGAGGGGGACGTGTACGAAGTGATGATCACCAATACCGTAACGGCCAAGGTCGGCGAAAAGGTGATGTTCCTGATCGAGGCCAAACAGGCCGGCATCTTCCGCCTGAGCAACCTGCCCAGCGAAGACATCGAGCCGGTGCTGGCGGTGATGTGCCCGAACATCCTGTTCCCGTATTTGCGCGAACTCATTTCCAATACCGCTGTGCGCGCCGGTTTTGCGCCGGTGATGCTGAACCCGGTCAACTTCGATATGCTCTACCAGCAACACAAGCAGGAGCAGGCTCAGGCACCTACTACCCACTGATGAAACCGCATAATCCCCCGCGTCTGCTGACCCGTTTAATTGTTGTGGCCGGATTGCTGTGCGGCGCGAACGCGGCATGCGCGGTGGATTATGTGTCGGTCAGCGAGAGCAGCGCGATACTTTACGACGCGCCCTCGGCCAAGGCGAAAAAACTGTTCGTGGTGAATCGCTACATGCCCTTCGAGCAGGTTGTCACGCTGGATAATTGGGTCAAGGTGCGCGACCGTTCCGGCGGGTTGTACTGGGTGGAAAAACGCGTATTGAGCAGCAAGCGCTATGTGTTTGCGCTGCTGCCGCTGCTGGATGTGCGCGCCGCGCCTGAATCAGGCGCGGCGCGCTTGTTTCAGGTGCGCCAGCAAGTGGCGCTGGAGTATCTTGAATCGACCGGCGCCGGCTGGGTCAAGGTGCGCCATCAAGACACGGATGTCGGCTATGTGCGCAGTACCGAAGTATGGGGCG
>JAUYGW010000068.1 GCA_030690245.1 Gallionella sp.
TCGGTGAACAGCGACAGTTCCACATTTTTATTCAAGGCCATGTGGCTCATGTTTTCGCATGTCCCCTCCACCACATCGGCGACAGACATGGGTATGGATTCAAGCTGGAGCTTGCCAGCCTCAATCTTGGAGAAGTCGAGAATATCGTTGATGACGGCAAGCAGTGAAAAAGCTGCGTCGTGGATGATATTCGCCATCGCCACCTGCGGCCCGGTGAGGCTGCTCTGCTGCAACACCTCTAACATGCCGATCACGCCGTTCATTGGGGTGCGGATCTCGTGGCTCATGTTGGCGAGAAAGGCCGACTTGGCCAGGTTGGCTTGTTCGGCCTCGGTCTTGGCTTGCTCCAGATCGGCGGTGCGCGTTTTTATTTTTTCTTCCAGTTCTTCGTTGAGTTTGTGCAGCGCATCCTCGGCCTGCTTAAGCTCGGTAATGTCGCGGCTTATCCCGAAGATGCCCACAACGGTCTTCTTGTCGTCGCCGAACACCGGCCACTTGTTGCTGTTCACCCAGCGCTGCCTGCCTTGCTCGTCATAGTAGGGATCAGTCTTGTTCAGCAGAGGCTTGCCTTCCCGAAAGATCGGCAGTTCTTCTTCATAGTAAATGTGCGCCGTATCCTTGGGGAAAACCTCCAGGTCGTGTTTACCCACCATGTCGCGCCAACTGGCGTGGCCGGTGATATTCGCCAGGGTCTGGCTGCAAAAAATAAAACGGCTGTTTTTGTCCTTGAAATAAATGAAGTCGGATGTGTTTTCCAGTAAAACAACAAAATTCCGGTTCAACTCAAGAATTTTTTCCTCCGCCTGTTTGCGCCCGGTGATGTCGCGCATGATCCCCACGGCATGCCAGCGGCCTTTCTCCTTGAGCGCCGAGATGTATATTTCGATGGGGAATTCGCTGCCGTCTTTGCGGATGGCCGTAACTTCCCGTATCTTCCCAACCAGCGGACCCTCGCCAGTTTTTTGAAAATGTGCAAAGCCGCGCGCAGCATCGGCGTGGTCGCGGGGCGGGGCAAGCAACTGGTGCATCTGCTGCCCAAGCGCCTCTTCCCGGCTGTACTGGAACATCCTTTGCGCCGCAGGGTTCCAGTCAGTAAGCCTGCCTTGTTCGTCGATGATGACAATGGCATCCTGGGCGGAGGCGTTGATCTGCCGGAAGCGTTCCTCACTCTGTAATTTCTGAAAGACCAGGGTATAGAGCGCAGGAGAAATGATCAGGGTCAGCAGGGTAGCATCAAGAAAGTTCCAGTAAACATCCGGGATGTTCATGGAGCGGAGAGCATCACCGATTACTATCATGATGAGGAGCTCGGCCACCAGAATGAGCAAGCCCAGGGCGATTATCAGCCGCAGAGGGGTGTTGAATAGCATCGGTAACTTCCAGTTTTTCATATTGGGTTCACCCAATTATCAAACAGCCAGTTTTCGACCTGCTCATTTTTGAGCCTGGCAATGGGCCGGAATAACGAAATCGGAATGTGCATTTCAATACCCCTCAAGAAAACCTTCAACACTCGCCAGATCCTGCTCGAACCTGGGCAACAGCGCCGCCAGGGTTTCTGTATCGCCAGCCTTGCCCGCCTGCTCCATCCCGGCGCACAACTCGCCCAGCGCCAGCGCGCCCACCGAGCGGGCCGAGGACTTGAGCTTGTGCGCCAGCGCACCGGCAGCCGTTGCCTGACCCGCCGCACAGGCAGTGCGCAACTCCACTGCTATTTTGGCCGCGCTGATGCGGAAGTCGTGCAGGAACTCGCGGATCATCGCCTCGTCATC
>JAUYGW010000141.1 GCA_030690245.1 Gallionella sp.
ACGAAGAATCTGCGGAAAAGCCGCCGCTGGAAATCGCCGACCATCCCGAGCTGTCGATCCACGCGATCCAGGGCCCGAAAGCCAAGGAAAAACTCTGGGCGGCGATGCCCGGCAGCCAGCAGCTGACCGAGAAGCTCGCGCCTTTCAGCGCCGTCGTGGTCGGCACGATGTTCATTGCGCGCACCGGCTATACCGGCGAAGACGGTTTCGAGGTGATGCTCCCCTCCATCGCCGCGCCGTATTTCTGGAACTCGCTGGCGGACAAGGGCGTCGAGCCTTGCGGGCTGGGCGCGCGCGACACCTTGCGCCTCGAGGCCGGCATGAACCTGTACGGTCAGGATATGGACGAAAGCGTAAACCCGCTGGAATCCGGCCTCGCGTGGACAGTGGACCTGAAGAGCGCACGCGACTTCATCGGCAAGGCCGCGCTGCTCGCCAACCCGCCTTCACGCAAGCTGGTCGGGCTGGTGCTGCAGGATCGCGGCGTGTTGCGCGGCCACCAGAAGGTGCACACCGCGCACGGCGAGGGCGAAATCACCAGCGGCAGTTTCTCGCCCACGCTGAACCAGTCAATCGCGCTGGCGCGCGTGCCGAAGGAAGTGCAAACCGGCGACCAGGTGGAAGTGTCGATCCGCGATAAAATGCTGGCGGCGAAGGTAGTGAAGTATCCGTTCGCGCGCGACGGCAAAGGGCTGATTGAATAGGACGTCATTCCGGGCTTGACCCGGAATCCAGCGTTTTTATCAACTGGATTCCCGCCTACGCGGGAATGACGAAAATAGAATAACCGTTAACTATCTGGAGACATTATGAGCAACCCGAGCAATCTTAAATATACCGCCTCCCACGAATGGGTCAAAAGCGAAGCCGACGGCACCATCAGCATCGGCATCACCCAGCACGCGCAGGAACTGCTGGGCGACATGGTGTTTGTCGAAACACCGGCAGTCGGGCGCAAACTCAAGGCCAAGGAAGAATGCGCGGTCGTGGAATCGGTCAAGGCCGCCGCCGACGTGTACGCGCCGGTGAGCGGTGAAGTAACGGCGGTGAACGGCGAACTGAACAGCGCACCGGAAGCCATCAACACCGACCCTTACGCAGCGTGGATGTTCAAGATGAAGCCGGACAACACGGCAGATGTAGCCGCGCTGATGGATGCGGCGGCGTACCAGGCCGTCGTCGATAGCGAAGCACATTAAAATCAGGATCGGGGATTGAGGATTGAGGAGCGAGGGAAAACCGCTTTTCGATCCTCGCTCCCCGATCCTCAATTCTGAGGATAGACATGCCTTTCATCCCCCACACCGAGCAGGACATCCAGTCCATGCTCGCCAGCATCGGCGCGAAAAATATCGACGCGCTGTTTGACGAAATTCCCGCCGCGTTGAAAAGCGGCAAGCTGACCGCCATCGGCGACGGGCTGAACGAGATGCAGGTAACGCGCCTGATGCGCGAGCGCGCCGCGCAGGACAGCCAGCCGCTCAACTTCATCGGCGCAGGTGCCTACGAACACCACATTCCCGCCGCGGTCTGGGAGATCGCCACGCGCGGCGAGTATTACACCGCCTATACGCCGTACCAGGCCGAAGCCAGCCAGGGCACGCTGCAAACGCTGTACGAATACCAGACCATGATAGCGTCGCTGACCGGCATGGATGCTTCCAACGCGAGCCTGTACGACGGAGCGTCCGGTCTGGCCGAGGCGATCCTGATGGCGGTGCGCGCACACAAGACTTCGCGCCGCGTGCTGCTGCCCGCATCTGTCAGCCCGATGTACCGCCGCGCCGCGCGCAGCATCGTCAAATTGCAGAACATCGAACTGGTGGAAATCCCGTTCGACATCGCGACCGG
>JAUYGW010000091.1 GCA_030690245.1 Gallionella sp.
ATACAAAGTGGTACTCAATTTGAAAAACCGTATGACTTCCGTATCTGTATTCCATGCCGCACCTCCTTTTGTGCAGCATATTGTCGCAGCTAAAGCTGACCGGCTAAAGCCGGTGGTTTAAACCTTGTGATTGATAATTAACCGTTCACCTGAATGATGTCCCGGATAAAGAAACCAACCCATTGATAATCAGTGTTCATCTGTGCCAATCCGTGGCTGAACTGCTTTTATGGCATGACCGAGACACGCGACGCACCCTGCCGCATCTCGCCGATCACCGCCGCCTGTTCGAATCCGCCACGATGGAAGATCGCCAGCACCTCATCCGCCGCTTCCGCTGCCACGCTCACCAGCAGCCCTCCGCTGGTCTGCGCATCGGCCAGCAGGCGGCGCTGCCAGGTTTCCAGAGACGCGGCAAAATCCATTTCATGCCCGTAGCTCGCGAGATTGCGGTCGATCGCGCCGGGGCCGTAGCCTTGCTGCGCCAGCGGCAACGCCTCGGATAAGACCGGCACCTGCTCGAACTTTAGCCCGGCCGCCAGCCCCGCGCCACGGCACATTTCCAGCAGGTGGCCGAGCAGGCCGAAGCCGGTCACATCGGTCAGCGCGTGCACACCATTCAAAGAGGAGAGCGCGCTGCCCACCGCATTGAGTTTTGTGGTGGCGGCGATCAGTTGCGCATAACCCCCGGCAGACAGCGCGCCCTTCTTCAACGCCTGCGCCAGCACACCGACGCCCAGCCCCTTGCCGAGGATCAGCTTATCGCCCACCTGCGCGCCGCTGTTCTTTTTCAGCCGATCGGGATGCACGATGCCGATCGCCACCAGCCCGTAGATCGGCTCGGTCGAATCGATGGAATGCCCGCCCGCGAGCGGGATGCCGGCGGCTTCGCAGACCGCCTCGCCGCCTTGCAGGATCGCGCGGATGGTCTCGACCGGCAGCTTGTTGATCGGCATACCGACGATCGCCAGCGCCATGATCGGCGTGCCGCCCATCGCATACACGTCGGACAACGCATTGGTCGCAGCGATGCGCCCGAAGTCGAACGGGTCGTCGACGATCGGCATGAAAAAATCGGTGGTCGCGATGACCGCCTGCTGGTCGTTCAACCGATACACCGCCGCATCATCGCTGGTTTCCGTGCCGACCAGCAGGTTCGCAAACGGCAATTTTTTCTTTGCTTCGCCCAGAATCTGTTGCAGCAGCGCCGGTGCAATTTTGCAGCCGCAGCCGCCACCGTGCGACAATTGGGTCAACTTCACTTCGGACACAAATATTCCTTTTCAATAATGCTTTTCAGAACCGCAAACCTATCACAGCTCGGCGAATTTGACGCAATTATCGACGTGCGCACCCCGGCGGAGTTCGCCGAGGACCACATTCCCGGCGCGATCAACTGCCCCGTGCTGTCCGATGAGGAGCGCATCACCGTCGGTACGCTGTACAAGCAAATGTCGCCGTTCGAGGCGCGCAAGGTCGGCGCGGCGCTGGTCGCAAAAAATATCGCCAAACACTTGCAAGCCCGCTTTCGCGACCATCCGAAATCATGGCGCCCGCTGGTCTACTGCTGGCGCGGCGGGCAGCGCAGCGGCGCGATGTGCATCATCCTCGCGCAGGTCGGCTGGGCGGCGCACAAGCTGGAAGGCGGCTACAAGACTTACCGGCGCGACGTGCTGGACAGGCTGGCGACCCTGCCGCAAAACTTCTCGCTGCGCATGATCTGCGGCCCGACCGGCTCGGGCAAGAGCCGCCTGCTTGCCGCGCTGGCAGACAGCGGGCAACAGGTGCTTGATTTGGAAAACCTCGCGCAGCATCGCGGTTCGGTGCTGGGCAGGTTACCGGAACAGGCGCAACCGTCGCAGAGATGGTTCGACAGCGCGCTGCTGCAAGCCCTGCAAAAGCTCGACCCGGCACGCCCCGTTTATGTCGAAGCGGAGAGCAACAAGATCGGCGCCATCACCCTGCCCGATGCCTTGGTCGACACGATGCATGCCGGCGCATGCCTGCTGGTGGAAACGCCGCTCGAAGTGCGCGTCGCCGGACTGCTGGAAGACTACCGCCATTACCTCGCCGACCCGGAAATGCTGATTGGGCATTTGCAGGCCCTGCACCGTTTCCACGGCAGCAAACAACTGGAACACTGGTCTTCCCTGATCCATGCCGGCGACTTCGCCGCACTGGTCGCAGAGCTGCTCACGCTGCACTATGACCCGAGCTACTTTCGCGCGACCTCCAAACACTACCCGAATCTCGACCTGGCGCGGCGCGTCCCGCTGATCGACCTGTCGCCGGATGCGCTGAGAGAAATCGCAAAGGTTCTGTAGGGGCGCGATTCATCGCGCCCTGACCTATTTATGCACCAGGAAGAAGGGCGCGATGAATCGCGCCCCTACACAATGTCAAACACCCACGCGAGGTGAACATGGAATACCGGCAACTAGGCACCAGCGATTTAAAAGTGTCGGCCTTGGCCCTCGGCACGATGACCTTCGGCGAGCAGAACAGCGAGGCGGAGGCGCACGCGCAGCTCGACCTGGCGGTAGCGCATGGCGTGAATTTCATCGATACCGCCGAAATGTATCCGGTCGCGCCGCGCGCCGAAACAGTCGGGCGCACGGAGAGCTACATCGGCATCTGGCTGAAGCGCCAGCGACGCGACCAACTGATCGTCGCGACCAAGATCGCCGGGCCGGCGCGCGGCTTCTCGTGGATACGCAACGGCCCGCGCATAACCCGCGAACAAATCAACGCGGCGCTGGACGGCAGCCTGCGCCGTTTGCAAACCGACTACGTGGACTTGTATCAAATTCACTGGCCGGATCGCTACGTGCCGATGTTCGGCGCAACGAGTTATGACGCGGCACAGGAACGCGACAGCGTGCCGATCGCCGAGCAACTGCAAGCGCTGGCGGAGCTGGTCAAGGCCGGCAAGGTGCGCCACATCGGCCTGTCCAACGAAACACCGTGGGGCGTCTCCGAATTCCTGCGCTGCGCCGAAACGCTCGGCCTGCCAAAGATCGTCTCGATCCAGAACGCCTACCACCTGATGAACCGCACCTTCGAGACCGGGCTGGCGGAAGTCTGCCGCCACGCGAACGTCGGCCTGCTTGCCTACAGCCCGCTGGCCTTCGGCCATCTAACCGGCAAATACCTCGCCGACCCGCAGGCGCCGGGAATTACTGCAAAGGGTCGCGTCACCCTGTTCCCCGGCTTCGGACAGCGCTACCACAAACCCAACGTGCCCGCCGCCAGCAAGGAATATATGCGCATCGCAAACGAAGCAGGGCTCAGCCCCGCGCAGATGGCCCTGGCCTTCGCCCGCACGCGCTGGTTCGCCGGCAGCGTCCTGCTCGGCGCGACCAGCGTGCAGCAGTTGCAGGAGAATCTGGACAGTGCTGAGATAACGCTATCGGTGGAAGTGCTGGAGCAGATCGAGGCGGTACACAGGCTCTATCCAAATCCGGCACCGTGATGGTTTGTATGTAGGGTGCCTGGAATGCACCCTACGCCCGCTTGTCGCCAAGGAAGCGCAAAATAGGTCGTTGCTTCTCTTGGGAGCGCGGGCGTGGGGTTCGAATTCGGTCTGCGCCTGCGAACTGATTGGGAGCCGCATCGCAATTGGTCAAGCTGCCGCATGATCGACTGCAATGCGTTGCATCCGTTGCAACACGTCGTGCAACTTGGCTTCAGCTTGCCACAAGTCGAATTTTGTTTGCATGTCTACCCACAGTTGGGCG
>JAUYGW010000101.1 GCA_030690245.1 Gallionella sp.
AACATCTTTTCGCGGGCATGGCCCGCTCCTACATCTGGCAGGATTATTGTCGTTTTAAAGCAAATCGATTAAAGGCGTATCGCGATTAATGTTGAAAATATCCAGCCACATTACCATCTCCGATGCCGAGATCGAATTGCATGCGATCCGGGCGCAGGGCGCGGGCGGGCAGAACGTCAACAAGGTCTCGACCGCGATTCATCTGCGCTTCGACATCAATGCGTCGTCGCTGCCGGATGACTACAAGGAAAAACTCCGGCAGCTAACCGACCGTCGCATCTCCGGCGACGGGATTATCGTCATCAAGGCGCAGCGCTATCGCAGCCAGGAGAAGAACCGGGAGGATGCGCTTGCGCGGCTTCAGGCTTTGATCAGAAGCGCAGGCATCACGCCCAAGAAGCGCACCGCAACCAAGCCGACCAGAAGCTCGGTTAAACGGCGGATCGAAGGTAAAACTCAGCGCGGCCAACTGAAGGCGTTGCGGGGCAAGGTCGGCGACTAATGGTGGTCTCTAATTCGATTTTGCAGGGGCGCGATTTATCGCGCCACCGATCTATCCATGCACCAGAAGAAGGGCGCGATGAATCGCGCCCCTACAGAATTATGCGGCCATCCCCTTCTCGTCAAACATCCCCTCGAACAGGATCGAGCTGAGATAGCGTTCGCCGGAATCGGGCAGGATGACCACGATGGTCTTGCCTGCGTTCTCCGGACGGTTGGCCTGGCGCACCGCAGCAGCGACCGCCGCACCGCTGGAGATGCCGGACAGGATGCCTTCTTCATGCGCCAGACGGCGGGCATACAGCACCGCATCTTCGTTGGTCACTTGCTCAATCTCGTCCACCAGCGACATATCGAGGGTATCCGGCACGAAGCCCGCGCCGAGCCCCTGGATCTTGTGCGGGCCGGGCTTCAGCGGTTCGCCGGCACGCTGCTGGGTGAGGACGGGGCTGGCGGTTGGCTCAACCGCAACCGAGGTGATGGCTTTGCCCCTGGTATTCTTGATGTAGCGCGATACGCCGGTAATCGTGCCGCCGGTGCCGACCCCGGAGACGAAAATGTCGACCTTGCCATCGGTGTCGTCCCAGATTTCCGGTCCAGTGGTTTGTTCGTGGATGGCAGGGTTGGCAGGGTTCTTGAACTGTTGCAGCAGAACGTAGTGCTCCGGATCGGAGGCGGTGATTTCTTCGGCCTTGGCGATCGCGCCGTTCATGCCTTTTGCGCCTTCGGTCAGCACCAGCGTCGCGCCGAACGCGACCAGCAGTTTGCGCCGTTCGATGCTCATGGTTTCCGGCATGGTCAGGGTAAGCGGGATGCCGCGCGCGGCGGCGACAAAGGCCAGCGCAATGCCGGTGTTGCCGCTGGTCGGTTCGACGATGTGTTTGCCCGGGCCAAGCAGGCCACGTTTCTCGGCATCCGCGACCATCGCCGCGCCGATGCGGCACTTGACGGAGTAGGCGGGATTGCGTCCCTCGATCTTGGCGAGGATGGTGGCGGGTGCGCCATCGGTGATGCGGTTGAGGCGCACCAGCGGCGTGTGGCCTATGGATAGGGAGTTGTCTGCGAACCAGTTTGCCATGAGTGTCTCCTGCTCATTGGATCAAAAATGCAAAAAGCCGGACATGTCCGGCTTTTCGTTTAATGCTGAAACATCTTTCGACGTGCTCAGTATTAGCTGATGTGCTAATTACTCAACATCAACAGCAGTAGCTTCTGCCGGGCGATCCATCAGTTCGATCAGCGCCATCGGAGCGTTGTCGCCCTGGCGGAAACCGAACTTGAGAATGCGCAGGTAGCCGCCGTTGCGTGCCGCGTAGCGCGGGCCGAGTTCGTCGAACAGTTTGGTAACCATTTCACGGTCGCGCAGACGGGCAAATGCCAGACGACGGTTCGCCAGACTCGGGGTCTTGCCCAGTGTCAGGATGGGTTCTGCGACGCGGCGCAGTTCCTTGGCTTTGGGCAGCGTGGTCTTGATGAGTTCGTGACGCAGCAGCGACACGGTCATGTTGCGGAACATTGCCAGACGGTGGCTGCTGGTGCGGTTGAGTTTTCTTAAGCCTAAACGGTGACGCATGATTTGCCTCTCTTGATTCTGATTTATTTCGCTGCTTTAAGCGACGGCTACAGGCCAGTTTTCCAGCTTCATGCCCAGCGACAAGTTGTGCTCGGCAAGAACCTGCTTGATCTCGTTCAACGATTTGCGCCCCAGATTCGGAGTGCGCAGCAGATCATTTTCGGTGTATTGAATCAGATCGCCGATATAGTGGATGCTTTGCGCCTTGAGGCAGTTGGAAGAACGCGGGGTCAGTTCCAGATCATCCACCGGACGCAACAGGATCGGGTCAACCTTGGGCGCTTGCACTTTCTCAACGACCGGCTCGGTGCCTTCCAAGGCGGCGAATACGGAGAATTGATCGACCAGGATGCGCGCCGCATTACGGATCGCCTGTTCAGGATCAATCGCACCATTGGTTTCGATATTCATCACCAGCTTGTCAAGGTCGGTACGCTGCTCGACTCGCGCGCTTTCCACCGCGTAGCTGACGCGGCTGACCGGGCTGAACGATGCGTCCAGTGCGATATGCCCGACGGCGCGTGTTTCGCTCGATACCTGGCGTGCATTTGCCGAAACATAGCCATGTCCATGCTCAACCTTGATTTGCATATCCAGCTTGCCGCCGGCAGTCAAATGCGCAATCACATGATCCGGATTAACCACTTCGACATCGGCATTACCGCTGATATCGGCGGCAGTCACTACGCCGTGACCTTCTTTCTTGAGGGTCAGCACGACTTCCTGCGTGTTATGCAGACGCAGTACCACGCCCTTCAGGTTCAGCAAAATATCTACGACATCTTCCTGCACGCCATCGATGGTTGCGTACTCGTGCAACACGCCAGCCATCTTCACTTCGGTTGGCGCGGCGCCAGGCATGGAGGACAACAGGATACGGCGCAATGCATTACCCAGTGTGTGGCCGTAGCCAC
>JAUYGW010000102.1 GCA_030690245.1 Gallionella sp.
ATCGACGTTGACACCTATCGCGGCTCGCGCGAAGGCGTGCCGCGTGTGGTTGTAACCCTGCAACGCCAAGTCGCACAGGCCACCTTCTTCTTCTCGCTCGGCCCGGATCACACCGGGCGCGCGATCAAGCGCGTGTTCCGCCCCGGTTTTCTCGGCAAGGTGTCGCGCACTTCGGTGGTGGAGCACTACGGCATCAAGACCCTGCTGTATGGCACGCTGCTGCCCGCGCCGGACATCGGCAGGAAATGCGCGGGGATCATGCGCGGCGTGCGCGACGCGGGCTTCGAGACCGGCATCCATTGCTACGACCATATCCGCTGGCAGGATTATGTGGCGGACAAGGATGAAGCGTGGACGCGGCGCGAGCTGCAACGCGCGGCAGACCGCTACACGGAGATTTTCAGCGAAGCGCCGCATGCCCATGCCGCCGCCGGATGGCAGACGAACCGCCACGCATTGCGCATGACGCAGCGCATGGGGTTTGACTACAGTTCAGATACGCGCGGCACGCATCCCTTCATTCCGACCTGGCAAGCCGAGATCATCGCCTGCCCGCAACTGCCCACCACCCTGCCGACGCTGGACGAATTGATGAACCGCGACGGCATCACGCTGGACAACATCGCGCAATACATCCTGCAACTCACCGAAAAACCGCCCGCCACCGGCCATGTGTTTACGTTGCACGCCGAACTGGAAGGCGGCAAGTGGATGCCGGTCTTCGAGCAACTGCTGCAAGGCTGGCAGGCGCAGGGCTATCAATTGGTATCGTTGCAACAATACCTGCAAGGGCTGGATGCCGGCGCGCTACCGCGCCATGAAGTGGTGATGCGCGAAGTGGAAGGGCGGGTCGGCAAGCTGGCGGTTGCGGCCGAGGCATTGTAAAAACTGCGAGATCGTCTTCGTAGGTGCGGATTCATCCGCACAAAAATGGGCGAATGAAAACGAGCGAAGCGAAGTTTCGAGCTTGCGGCCATTCGCCCCTACACCCCCGCAGCTTTTCTGAAATCACCTGCACAACCCCGAAGATTGCTAGTATATTGGCGGACAAAACGGGCGGGAGGTTATATGTCGGAAACTGGAGGGCTGGAGCATTGGGTTGCGGTGCTCACTCATGCGGATTTGCCTGTCCTGAAACAGACTGCACGCGATCTGGC
>JAUYGW010000105.1 GCA_030690245.1 Gallionella sp.
GCAAGCAGATCGCCGAAGCGGAGCTGGCGCGCGATACCGCGATGGCGCGCGCGGAGAACATGGCGAAGCTGCGCGCCGAGGAAGCGCGCAAGGCCGCCGAGCGTGTGCAGGCCGAGCAACGCCAAGCCGCTGTGGCGCAGGCGGAACAGGCCATGCAGGTGCGTATCGGCGTTGAGCCGGCTGCTTGCGTTACGCGCTCCCCTCGGATGACGGAGATGTTGGGCATAACAGCACTGCCCTGAACCCCTGTAATTTTTGCAGAAATAACCCGATTTTCCCGCTCTGTTCCGCGTTTTGTCCGCTATCCAAACTGCTATCTTGACGGTGTAGTAATGAATCCGGGATGGGTGCGATCGCGCATCGACCAGTACAAGGGGGCAGCGCCATGTCAAAACCAGCCGTAATCCGGTTAGTCAGCAACGACAACGAGGAATATATCGCCGAATCGCAAGCCATCCAGGAGGCGCGAGCGCGTCTGGAGGCCGAAATGCAGGCGGACATTTCCGCGCAGGCGCGCGCCCGAGCGGAAGCGCATGCGCGCGCGGTGGCGCAGGCGCGCGCGCGCGCCGAGGCGGAGTTGACTACGCTGATCGAAGCCAATTGCCAGGATGAGGCGAGGCTCGCGGAAATTATTCAGGCCAAGCTCGAGGCGGAAAAAAAGCTGGCCCGCGAGTTGCAGGAAAAGCTGGCCTGCGAACAGCGGCTTCAGGAAGAAAATCAGGCCAGGTCGCGCGCCGAACAGCAGGCGCAGGACGAATTGAACCAGCGCTTGCAGCAGGAACAATTCGCCCGCGTTGCCGCCGAGGGCAGAACCAAGGCGGAGCGCGAATTGGCGGCGCTGATCGAGCAGCAACGCAAGGCGGAACATGACGCCCGGCTGCGCGCCGAAGCCGAAATCCATTCCGTCCAGATGGCCATCGCGGAAACAGCTGCGCGCGCCGAACAGGTCGGCGCAGAGCGCCGCGCGGCGGAACAGGCGCAAAAAAACCAGGCCGAAGAAAAACTGAGGCTGGAATCCCGGTTGCGCGACGTGGCTGCGCAGCGGGCCGAAGCGGAAGCCGAAGAAGCGCGCCTGGCAAAAAAACGGGTCGATGCCGAACAAGCCGAACTGGAGAAAGTCAGCAAGCGCGTCGAAGCCGAGCAGCGCGCCAGCCACGCGGCGGAAAATCGCGCCAGGCTTGAGCAGGAGTATGCCAAGCTGGCGCAGGAAAAAGAATCGACGAACCAGGCGATCGCGCGTGCGATAGAAGAGAAGATCGACAAGGAGCAACAGGTCGCCGCGCTGGCGGGTTCCAAACTCATGGTCGAACAGGCCGCCGCCGAGGCTGCGGACGCGCGCGCGCGCGCCGAGACACTTGCGCTGGGCGAGATCGAGGCGCGGCTCGCCGCGTTCAGGGATGCCGAACAGGCCGCGCATGCGCGCGCGGCAGCGGATCAAACCGCCGCAGAGCTTGCCACCCAGCGCAGGCTCGCCGAGGAACAGGCCGGGGCCGATGCCGAGGCTCGCGTGCGCGACGAGCGCCTGGCTTATGAGGCGGCCAGACAACGCGCCGAAGCGGAGGCGATCGCAAGGGTCGGG
>JAUYGW010000120.1 GCA_030690245.1 Gallionella sp.
GACATCCTGCGTTTCAAGGGTCCGCTCGACGAATTCCGGTTGCGCGAAGACTCGGACAAGCCGGCCATTTTCGTCGCCGGTGGCACCGGCTTCGCGCCGGTCAAATCGATGATCGAACACGCGCTGCACCTCGGCCTGCAACGCCCCATTCACCTCTACTGGGGAGGACGCCGGCCGGCCGATCTATACATGCTGGAGGAGGCGAAGCAATGGGAAAGCGGCGGCATCAAGTTCGTGCCGGTGCTTTCCGCAGCCTTGCCGGAAGACCACTGGGAAGGCCGAACCGGGCTGGTGCATCAGGCGGTGCTGGATGATTTCAACGACCTGTCCGGCCATGAAATCTACGCCTGCGGCACGCCGGCCATGGTGGATGCCGCGCACCGCGACTTCACCGCCCAGCGCGGCTTGCCGGACAGGTCGTTCTTCCAGAATGCGTTTACCCCGACTCCGGAATTCAGCAGCCCGTTCCAGGAATACAAGAGTCCGTTTTAACCCGAAAATGCAGTCGAGCCACGGATTTGCACGGATAAACACGGATGAAACAAAGAACCGGACGTCGCATTGTTATCCGTGTAAATCCGTGTTCATCCGTGGCTAACTGAAGTTTTAATGAGGTAAACCATTAGGCTTCATACCTCGAACGGATCTACTCGCCGCCCGCCTTTATCTCCGCCGCCTGCTGGTAATACTTGAGCGCCTCGTCGGCCTTACCCGACTGTTCGGCGAGTTGACCCAGCGCGTGGTAGGCAGCGTGGCTGGGGGACACGCTGAGGCTGGCATCCAGGTAGTTTTGCGCCTTGCCCCACAGCTTCTGGTGCAGGCACAGCTTGCCGAGCGCGAGCAGCAGGCCGGCATCGTCCCTGTGCTGGTTGAGCCATTTTTCGGCCTGCTTGATCTGTTCGATCACATCGCCGGACTGGCAATCGCCGTACAGCGCGACCAACTCGCTGTCCCATTGCGCATTCAGGCTATCGGAGAGCAATTGCTGCGCGAGCGGGCAGCCGCCGAACCGGGACAGCGCGCGCGCCGCCGTAGCGGCAACCTTGCTGCGCCGCTTGAAGTCGGCGGGGATGTTGGTCAGGCAATCGGTCAACCCCGTCAAATCTTCCTGCTGGCGGATCTTTTCCAGCCAGGCCTGCTGGCGCAGTTGCGCCGCCGCCGTCACATCGATTGCATCGCGCTTCTCCAGTTGTTCGAGCAGGTTCAGCACCTCATCCCAGTTGCCTGCCTGTTGCTGCGCCTTGAGTTCCAGCGACAACGCGCCGGGGTGTCCCTTGACGCCGCTACCGCGCAGTTCCTGCAGCGCATGCAGCGCGCCGCGCGGGTCGCGCTGGTCGAGCATGAATTTGGCGGCCGCCATCAGGCGCATGGTGGAGTCGCCGGCAGCTCGGCCTTCGGTGGCGGACAAATAGGCGTCGCGTTTTTCATATTCGCGCAATTCATGCGCGGAACGCGCCGCGATGATGGGATGCAGGGCGGAGGTGTCGCCCAACTCCATCGCGCGCGCGGAGGCTTTTTCAGCCACGGCATAGCGCCCTTCGAAAAACGCGCCGAGCGCATCATCCAGCAACTCGCGTGCCTTGTATTGCGCGCGTTCCAGGCGGAATTTCCGCACATACGCCGGCAGTTGCAGCGCGGCGGCCATCAGGCGCACCAACCCGTAGCCGGATACGAACGCGAGCATGAGCAGGACGAGAAACAGCGTAAGCGACAGCTCGATACGGTAGGGCGGATACACCAGCAGCACGTAGCCCGGGTTGTGCGAAGCCGTCACCAGCGCAACCGCGGCAGCGAACAGCAGTAGTGTCCAGAGCAGATATTTCATTGCGCCGGCTTCCTGGGCAAGCTGCGCTCTGCCGCATGTTCGTGCATCAGGCGGTAATTGCGCACCGCCTGCAGGCTCGGGCTGACGTCCGGCAATTCGATGCTGACGGGAGCGGCGGCGATCTTCTTCATCCCGGCCAGCACCCGCACTACCTCGTTCGATTTGCCGTCGAAATAGCGCGCCGTCCACTGTTGTGCGGTTTTCAGCTCATGCCTGAAGCCGTCCTCGTCGCGCGACAACAACGCGAGGCGCGCCGACAACAGGCGCAGCTTGAGATTTTCGCGCAGAAAAAACTCCTGGTTAGGCGGCAGCAGCGGAATCTCGGCCTTGCCGGTATCTTCCATGCGCACCAGTTGCTTCACGTCCTGCCAGATTTCGCGCAGCAGCTTCTGCCAGGCCGTTTCGTCGTTCGGCGCGGCGGCCTGCGCGGCCTCCTCCTTTTTCGCCACGCGCTGCTGGTAGACCAGCGGCAATTCGTCCACGGCGGCGATCAGGGTGTCGATCTGGAGATTGATACCGGTGGTGTCCACGCCGGGCAGGGCGCGCAGCTTGTCCATGTCCTGGCCGATGGCCTTGCGCAGCCCGTTGAACGAAGGCCGGTCCATGCGCTGCAAACGGGTATCGGCGCTCTGCATCGCGATCAGCGCCGCCTTGACGTTGGCCGACAGTTGCAATTGCTGCCCGGCGATCAGCAGCATCTGCTCGACTTCCGCCAGCGCCGTTTCGTCGCGGCTGACCGACAGGTCGTTATACAGCGCCTCCAGCGCGGCGCGCTGGTTCTGCGCCTCGGCGTAACGGGCCTCGAGCGCCGCCAGCTTGGCGGACAACTCGCGCACCTCGCCCTGACTTTGCGCCAGCAACACCTGGTTAGCCTTGCTGGCGCCGTCCAGCTCGGCGAGCTTCTTCGCCAGTTGCTGCTGCATGTCGCCGATCGCGCGATGTCCGTCAAACCATTGCCACAGGAAGATTACCACCAGCACCGCCAGCGTCATCTGCGTGAGGCTGATGCGCGCGAGTGTTGCAGCGGCTGGGTTCTTGTGTGCCGGAGGCGGTGGTTCGGGCAAGGTTTCCTGCCTGTCGTTATCCGGTTGCAGAGTCTGTTCGCTCATTCAATACCTTTCATTTAACACGGATGGCCGCCAGCGGTGGATGAGCAACGCGACACATTTTCATTGTGCCATGGGCTGGGAGCGCCGACGTCCTCGTCGGCCAGGATGTTTGCCTATGCCTATGCCGACGAGGACGTCGGCGCTCCCATCAGTTGCGGGCGCAGCGCCCCAC
>JAUYGW010000144.1 GCA_030690245.1 Gallionella sp.
CTTGACCACATCGGTGACGTAGGCAGGCTCGCCGCCCAGTTGACGCAGCAGGTTGCGGGTAATCCAGAAAGCGAAAATGACGGCCAGCAATGTCGCCACTGCGCCACTGATTATCATCTGGGTCATGGTGGACTGGGCAGAGCTCAGGGTGCTGGCGGTGATGCTGTTGGCCTCAGCCACCTGTTGTTCGCGGAACGCTGCCAACTTCACGGAAACGGCTTCGCTGCTCTTGTCGAAATCTTCCATTTTTGCATTGCCCGCACTCAGCCCCTTGCTGATATAGGCCTCCGCCATTTCCTTGCCGGTGGCGTAGAGATTGTTAAAGTCAGCTTCGATAACCTCCATTTTTTTCAGGTTATCCGTATCGTTTTCCTGCCGGTACATCTGCTTGTACTTCTCCACTCCGCCAAAAAAACGTTTGGCCGCTTCTTCGGCATCCGCATACCCGTCCCTGTTATGGGTGGCAGAGACATCGGTCAGCCACTGCTGCACCCCGATACGGCTGGCATCCATTTCATCCACTACCAGAACAAAGGGCAGTGTTTCTTCCTTGATCTGCCTGATGTCCTGCATGAGGTGGGTGAACGAAACGCCCACCAGCAGCAAACTCGCCAGAAACACCAACACCACGGCGGCAAAACTGGCCGCAAGCCGTGTACCAATGCGTAAATTCTTGAACATCATTTACTCCCTTATAAAAACTTCATCTGAACTATATCCATTGCAGGACGGGCTGAAGCCCGGCCTACCTCTGTATTCCCAACTTTCAATTCAACGCACGCACGGCCTCGTGGTGCTGCCCGCCGCGTTCCTTTTCTCCTGCCACCTGCCCCATCAGCCCCGGCACGTCGAGGATCAGCGCCACTTCGCCGCTGCCCAGGATCGTGAAGCCGCCGATACCGCTGACCTGGTTGAATACCTTGCCGAGCGGCTTGATGACGGTCTGGAATTCGCCAAGCAAGCGGTCCACCACCAGCCCGACCTTGTGCTCGCCGTACCTGACTACCACCACGTTTTCGCGCCGCGCCGCTTCGCCTTCCACCTCGAAATGCTCGCGCAGCCGCAGGTAAGGCAGCACTTCGCCGCGCAGGTTGAGGTAGCTGCCGTCGCCTCCCGAGTTCTGCCATGCGGCGCGCTCGATGCATTCCACCACCATGTCGAGCGGGACGACATAAACGGACGTGCCGACGCCGACCAGGAAGCCGTCGATGATCGCCAAAGTTAACGGCAGGCGGATGCGCACCTTGGTGCCCTGCCCTTCCTCGCTGTCGAGGTTTACCGTGCCGCGCAACGCGGTGATATTGCGCTTGACCACATCCATACCGACGCCGCGGCCGGACAGGTTGCTGACCTTTTCGGCGGTGGAGAAACCTGCCTCGAATATCAGGTTGTAGATTTCGCGGTCGCTCAGGTTTTCCCCTTCGTTCACCAGCCCGCGTTCGATGGCTTTGTTGAGTATGCGCTGTGTGTTCAGGCCGCCGCCGTCGTCGGAAACTTCGATGACGATGCTGCCGGCGTCGTGAAAGGCGTTGAGTTTGAGCGTGCCCTTGGCCGGCTTGCCGTTCGCGAGGCGTGTTTCCGCCGACTCGATGCCGTGATCCATCGAGTTCCGCACCAGATGGGTGAGCGGGTCGCCGATCTTTTCCACCACGGTCTTGTCCAGTTCGGTTTCCGCGCCGCTGATGACCAATTCGATGTCCTTGCCCAGTTCCTTGCTGACATCGCGCACCACGCGCTGAAAGCGGTTGAAGGTTCCGCCGATCTGCACCATGCGCAGCTTGAGTGCGGAATCGCGCACTTCTTCCACCAGCCTGGACATGGTCGCGGTGGATTCGAGCAGGTCGGCTTCGCCGGTACGCTGTGCGATCAGGTTCGCGCCGGCGCCGGCGATGATGAGTTCGCCGACCAGGTTGATGAGCTCGTCGAGTTTGTCGGCATCGACGCGGATCAGGTTGGCTTCGCTGCTCTTGTGTTCCT
>JAUYGW010000158.1 GCA_030690245.1 Gallionella sp.
TCTCCACTTTCCACTTCCTAGTTCTTGGATTGATCGACCAGCTTGTTCTTGCCGATCCAAGGCATCATCGCGCGCAGCTTGCCGCCCACCACCTCGATCGGATGCTCGGCGTTCAAACGGCGGCGCGCGGTCATTTCAGGGTAGTTGGTGCGCCCTTCCAGGATGAACTGCTTGGCGTAGGAACCGTTCTGAATGTTCTTCAGGCATTCCTTCATCGCCGCGCGCGCTTCGTCGGCGATCACGCGCTGGCCGGTCACGTATTCGCCGTATTCCGCGTTGTTGGAAATCGAGTAGTTCATGTTCGCGATGCCGCCCTCATACATCAGGTCGACGATCAGCTTCAGCTCGTGCAGGCATTCGAAGTAGGCCATTTCCGGCGCATAACCGGCTTCGGTCAGCGTCTCGAAACCGGCCTTGACCAGCTCCACCGCGCCGCCGCATAACACCGCCTGCTCGCCGAACAGGTCGGTCTCGGTTTCTTCGCGGAAATTGGTTTCGATCACGCCGCCCTTGGTGCCGCCGTTGGCCGCCGCATAGGACAGCGCAATGTCCTTGGCCTTACCGGATTTGTCCTGGTACACCGCGATCAGCGTCGGCACGCCGCCGCCCTTGAGGTATTCGGAGCGCACGGTATGGCCGGGGCCTTTCGGCGCAATCATGATCACGTCCACATTTGCCGGCGGCACGATCTGGTTGTAGTGGATATTGAAGCCGTGGGCAAACGCCAATGCGGCGCCGGACTTCAGGTTCTTTGCCACGTCGGCGTGATACACCTCCGGCATGGTCTCGTCCGGCAACAGCATCATCACCACATCGGCGCCCTTCACCGCATCCGCGATCTCGGCGACCTTGTGGCCGGCGGCCTCGGCTTTGGCCCAGGATGCCCCGCCCTTGCGCAGTGCGACGGTCACGTTGACGCCGGATTCCTTCAGGTTCTGCGCATGTGCGTGCCCCTGCGAACCGTAGCCGATAATGGTTACCTGCCTGCCCTTGATCAGGGAAAGGTCTGCGTCTTTGTCGTAATAAACTTTCATATCGTCCTCTTAAAAAAATAAAAAATTAGCTTGTAGCTCGTAGCCGGTAGCAAGTAGCTTTGGGTGGCTACATGCTACCAGCTACAGGCTACTGGCTCACAATTTCAAAATCCGTTCGCCACGCCCGATGCCGGAGGCGCCGGTGCGCACCGTTTCCAGAATCAGGTCGCGGCCGATCTTTTCCAGAAGGCTGTCCAATTCGGCGCATGAACCGGTCAACTCGATCGTGTAGGTATGGTCAGTCGCATCGATAATGCGTCCGTGAAAAGCATCCGCCATATGCTTCAATTCTTCGCGCGCATCGCCTTCGGCACGCACCTTGACCAGCATCAGTTCGCGCTCGAGATGCTCGCCTTCGCTCAAGTCGATCATCGCCGCGACATCCACCAGCTTGTTGAGCTGCTTGTTGATCTGCTCGATGATCGCATCCGACCCGCTGGTGACGATGGTCATACGCGACAGGGTCGGATCTTCGGTCGGAGCCACCGACAGCGATTCGATGTTGTAGCCGCGTGCCGAGAACAGCCCCGCCACGCGCGACAATGCGCCCGCCTCGTTTTCCATCAGCAGGGAGATAATATGTCTCATCAAAGCTCCTCCGCCAGAATGATTTCCGACAAGCCTCGTCCGCCTGGAACCATCGGATAGACGTTTTCCGTCGGGTCGGTCCTGAAGTCCATGAACACCAGGTCGTGCTTGCGCGCGAATGCCTCTTTCAACGCCGGTTCGACATCCGCGGGTTTTTCGATGCGCATCCCGACATGCCCGTAGGCCTCGGCCAGCTTGACGAAATCCGGCAGCGCGTTCATGTAAGTCTCGGAATAGCGGTTGCAATGGAAGAACTCCTGCCATTGCCGCACCATACCCAGATAGCCGTTATTGAGTGCGACAATCTTGATTGGCAGACGGAATTGCTTGCAGGTGGACAGCTCCTGGATGTTCATCTGGATGCTGCCCTCGCCCGTCACACAGGCCACCGTTGCACCGGGATTGACCATCTGCACGCCCATTGCCGCCGGCAAGCCGAAGCCCATCGTGCCCAGGCCGCCGGAAGTGACCCAGCGGCGCGGCTTATCGAACTTGTAATACTGCGCCGTCCACATCTGGTGCTGCCCGACGTCGGTCGTGATGAATGCATCGCCGCCGGTGATTTCATGCAGCTTCTCGATCACGAATTGCGGCTTGATGATTTCGGAGGAATTCTTGTAACGCAACCCGCCGCCGACGGCGCGCCACTCGTTCACCTGCTTCCACCATGCAGCCATATCCGCTGCGCCGGGCCTCTGCACGTTGCCGCGCAACACCTCCAGCAATTCATCGAGTACCAGTTTCACGTCGCCGACGATGGGCAGATCCACCTTGACGCGCTTGGCAATCGAAGAGGGGTCGATGTCGATGTGGATGATCTTGCGCGGCACTTCGGCAAAGTGCTCGACGTTGCCGATCACGCGGTCGTCGAAGCGCGCGCCTACCGCCAGCAGCACATCGCAATGCTGCATCGCCATGTTCGCTTCATAGGTGCCGTGCATCCCGAGCATCCCGACAAAATGTTTGTCGCTGGCAGGAAAACCGCCCAGCCCCATCAGCGTGTTGTTGCAGGGAAAGTCCAGTAGACGCACCAGGTCGGTCAACTGCGCGGAGGCATCTGACAGCACCACGCCGCCGCCCGCATAGATCATCGGCCGTTTGGCTTCCAGCAACATCTGCGCCGCGCGTCCGATCTGCCCGCTGTCGCCCTTGCCCGCCGGATGATAGGAGCGGATCGTCACGCTGGCCGGGTATTCGAAATTGGTTCTATGGTTGGAGACATCCTTGGGGATATCCACCAGCACCGGGCCGGGGCGGCCCGACTTGGCGAGATAAAACGCCTTCTTGATGGTCGAGGCGATGTCCTTTACGTCCTTGACTAGGAAATTGTGCTTCACGCAAGGGCGGGTAATGCCCACCGCATCGACTTCCTGAAAGGCATCTTCGCCGATCGCACCGGTCGGCACCTGGCCGCTGATGACGACCATCGGCGTGGAATCCATGTAAGCGGTCGCGATGCCGGTCACGGCATTGGTCAGCCCCGGCCCGGAGGTGACGAGCGCCACACCTACCTTGTCGGAAGACCGCGCATAGCCGTCGGCCGCATGCACCGCCGCCTGTTCGTGGCGCACCAGCACATGCTTGACCTTATCCTGCTTGAACAGTTCGTCATAAATGAACAATACCGCCCCGCCTGGATAGCCAAACACATATTCGACCTGCTCCTCCTGCAAACAACGGATCAGTATCTCCGCGCCGGTCAACTCCATCACAAACACCCCATTACAAACACCTTGGATTTATGCCAAAAAGAACCGCGTAAGATAAAGGCTGGCGGCATTTTGGTCAACCTTAATGCCAATAATGGCATCAAACCGGCCGCATCAGGATATTGCCCTATAATTCGCGCAACCGTCATCTACCGACCTATAGAAACCCAATGCTTGCCTACCTGTTGCGCCGCATTCTGTATGCCGTGCCGATCCTGATCGGAGTGAATCTGCTCACCTTCACGCTGTTCTTCGTGGTGAATACACCGGACGACATGGCGCGCATGCAGCTCGGCATCAAGCGCGTCACGCCCGAAGCCATCGAAAAATGGAAGCAGCAGCGCGGCTACGACAAGCCGTTGCTGGTCAACAGCGCGGCCAGCGGCGCAGGCAAGATCACCGACACGATTTTCTGGCAGAAATCCGCCAGCATGTTCGCCTTCGACTTCGGTTACTCGGATGACGGGCGCAGCATTTCGCGGGAAATCCAGACACGCATGATGCCGAGCCTCGCGATCGCGCTGCCGACTTTCCTGATCGGCCTCGTTGCCTATGTCAGCTTCGCGCTGCTGATGACGCTGTTCCGCGCCACCGCGCTGGACATCGCGGGGGTGGCATTGTGCGTGCTGCTGATGTCGGTATCCGGCCTGTTCTACATCATCGGCGGGCAATTTTTGGTGAGCAAGCTGTGGCATCTGGTGCCGATCTCCGGCTACGACGGCGGCATGAACGGCTTCAAGTTCGTGGTGCTGCCGATTCTCATCGGCGTGGTCAGCGGCATCGGCTCCAGCAGCCGCTGGTATCGCACCATCTTCCTCGAAGAAATCGGCAAGGACTACGTGCGCACCGCGCGCGCCAAGGGCTTGTCCGAGCTGCGCGTGCTGTTCGCCCATGTGCTGAAGAACGCGATGATCCCGATCCTGACCGGCGTGGTCGTGGTGATCCCGCTGCTGTTCATGGGCAGCCTGCTCACCGAGTCGTTCTTCGGCATCCCCGGCCTGGGCAGCTACACCATCGACGCGATCAACGCGCAGGATTTCAGCGTGGTGCGCGCGATGGTGTTTCTCGGCTCGGTGCTGTATATCGCCGGGCTGATCCTGACGGATATTTCCTACACAATAGTCGATCCACGGGTGAGGCTGTCGTGAGTTTCATGCCGGTCATTTTATGGAGCGATGCGCTGGTATTCCTGCTGCTGGCATCAGGCATCGCGACGGCCTGGTATATACGGCGGCGCGAACATCTGTTGCTGCCGTGGCGGCGCGTCGCGCAGAGCGCCACGGCGATGGTGTCGCTGCTGGTGCTGTCGCTGTTCCTGCTGGTGGGGCTGCTGGATACATTACATTACCGCGCCGCCCTGCCAAAAACCAATGGCGGCGAGACGGTGTACTCGCCGGAAGTGCTGAGCGTGTTCGACAAGCTGGTCGAGCCGTTGCGCTTGCAGACCGAGAAAACCTATTCCGCGCCTTTCGCGCTAACGCTGTATGCGAAAGAAACCATGAGCGATGCGCAGGGCAACGTGTTGCACGATTACCCGCGCCTGCGCTACGGCGGTGTTTATCTGGCAGACGTGTCGCAGCGCGATGGCGACGTGCTAAAGCGCGCCTTGCTGGGCGCGCTGGGCGGTCTGCTGGCGGGACTGCTGATTGCGCTGAGCAGCAGACGATGGCTGGCGCAGCGCAGCCTGCCGCTACGCGCCATGCTGATCGCCACACTGACCCTCGCAGCCCTGACCGGTGCGACGACCTATCTCGCTTCCGCCTATCACGTGCTCGGCACCGACAAGGTCGGGCAGGACGTGCTGTACCTGGCGCTGAAAAGCATCCGCACCGGCCTGATCATCGGCACGGTGACGACGCTGGTCACGTTGCCGCTGGCGTTGCTGCTCGGCATCGCGGCGGGCTATTTGCGCGGTTGGGTGGACGACGTGATTCAGTATGTCTACACCGTGCTGAGCTCCATTCCCAGCGTGCTGCTGATCGCGGCGGCGGGGCTCAAGATGCTGGTGTCCATCGACACGCACCCGCACTGGTTTGAGAACTGCGCAGCGCGCGCCGACCTGCGGCTGGTGTTCCTGTGCCTGATCCTCGGCGTTACCAGCTGGACCGGGCTGTGCCGCCTGCTGCGCGGCGAGACGCTGAAGCTGCGCGAGCTGGAATACATCCAGGCGGCGCAATCGTTCGGCGTGTCGTCGTTTCGCATCCTGATGCGCCACATCATGCCCAATGTGATGCACATCATTTTGATCGCGCTGGTGATGGATTTCTCCGCGCTGGTGCTGGCTGAGGCGGTGCTGTCCTATGTCGGCGTCGGCGTCGATCCGTCGATGATCAGCTTCGGCACGATGATCAACGCGGCCAGGCTGGAGATGGGGCGCGAGCCGATGGTGTGGTGGGCGCTGGCGGCGGCGTTCGGCTTCATGCTGGTGCTGGTGCTGGCGGCGAACCTGTTCGCCGACGCGGTGCGCGATGCGTTCGATCCGCGCCTGAACCGGACGGAGGGGGGCGCATGAGCCTGCTGAAGGTTGAGAATCTGATCACACAGCTGCGCAACGGCACGCGCATCGTGGACGATATTTCTTTCGGTATTCTGGCGGGCGAGACCTTCGCGCTGCTCGGCGAATCGGGTTGCGGCAAGTCCATGACCGCGCTGTCGCTGCTGCGCCTGCTGCCGGACGGCGTGGTGCATGCGGGCGGCACGGCGCAACTGGATGGCATGGAATTGTTCGGTTTGCGCGAACGCGAGATGTGCGGCGTGCGCGGCGGCACGGCGGCGATGATT
>JAUYGW010000179.1 GCA_030690245.1 Gallionella sp.
TTTGAAATGGAACGGGGGCGGCTGTTCCTTGAGCAGTGCGGCAATCGCGAGCCGGCGCTGGCGGCTGTCATCGGTCTCGCGATACAGTTTTTGCGCCTCGGTGGCTGAGCCGCGCTTGCTCGACAGCGCCAGCACCTCGACCACGAATTGAAGCTGCCCGATGCGGATGTCCAGCATATCGCCCGGCGCAACCGTCTTGGCGGGTTTGACGCGCGCTTCATCGAGCAGCACCTTGCCGCACTCGACCGCCGCCGTTGCCAGGGAGCGCGTCTTGAAGAAGCGTGCGGCCCATAGCCACTTGTCGATGCGGAATCTTTCGCTGTCGTCGCCGGTGTTCATTGCCATCTTCGCCAGGAGGATTACATGCGCCACACGAGCAGGGTGGAACGGTGCAGGTCATCCACCTGTACCGTCTCATGCGGGGTTTGTTCCGGCACGGCGAAGGTGCTGCTGATGAATACCGTGCCGGGGCGCATCTCGGCGCGCGCCTTGCGCCACAGCCGTTCCATCGGCACGGGCGAGAGGTAGGCGAACACCACGTCGTATTGCGCCAGATCGTCATCCCAGATGCTGCCCCAGCGCACGTTGCAGTTGCGATAACCGCCCAGCTTGATGCGCAGCCAGCTCCACAAAAACGGCAGCGGGGCGGATTCCACGCCGGCGTAGCGCCCGTCGGACCGGGCACTGGCAAGGTGTGTCAGCACGCCGCCGAGGCCGGAGCCGAGGTCGATGAAGCGGAAACCTGGCTTTCCCTCTCCCCCTGCCCCTCCCCCGCTTGCGGGGGAGGGGAGCAGGTGTTCCAGCGCGCGCCATACCTTCTCGCTGGAAAGGTACAGCGGCACCTGGGTGCGGAAGGTGCTCCAGTACACCGCCAGCAGGATGAGGAATGCGGCGAGAAAAAAACCGGGCGGGATGTGCAGCGCGAGCATCAATATCAGCGCAGGGGCGAACAACAATTGGATCGGCAGCCACCAGCGCGCCAACCCGGCAAGGCGGCTGAGAGAGGCGGCGAGCAGGCCGCACAGCAATGCGAAAGCGAGCGGAGAGGGGTGCAGGCCGAAAAGGTGGACGCTGAGCAGGGTCAGTGCGACGGCCGTGATTTGCAGCAGCGCTGCGGTGACGGAAGGCGGGAGTTTCTTGAACAAGGAGGTAAATCAGCGCACCAAGCCGGCTTCGACTTCCAGCCGCTTGGTTTTGCCAACCAGCCGTTCCACCAGGGTCAGCGCGAAATCCATTGCCGTGCCGGGGCCGCGCGAGGTAATGATTTTTCCGTCTTCCACGACGGCGGCGGTTTGCAGATCCACCTTGGGGTAGCCATCCAGGCAGGTCGGATAACAGGTGGCCTTGCGCCCGTCCAGCAATCCGGCGGCGGCGAGCACCGAGGGCGCGGCGCAGACCGCGGCAAGGTATTTTCCCTGTTGCGCCATTTGCAGCAGCAGCGCGGTGAGGCGCTTGTCGGCCTTGAGGTTGTCGGTGCCGGGCTGGCCGCCGGGCAGCACGATCATGTTGAAATCCTGATGCTGCGCGAGATCCAGCGTGGTGTCCGCCAGCAGCATTACGCCGCGGCTGGCCAGCACCGGCAGGTCGTCCAGGCCCGCGCTGGTCACCTCGATGCCGGCGCGGCGCAAGATGTCGATGACCGTGACGGCTTCAATTTCCTCGCAGCCTTGTGCGAGCATGACGAGAACTTTGCGCATGATTCTCCTCCGGTAGGTTGTCATTCATTCCGTTTGTTCTAAACAAAGCCGAAGGGCACAGAACGAACGGGGCCTTTGAAAGTGGTGGTCAAGGTCACTGTCTCTCCTAGGAGCGCGGGCAAGATGCCCGCGTTCCAAAAAAACGTTAATTCTTCTGTGTGCTTTGATCGACCACCACTTTCGAATGCACCCGCGAACAGGGGGTAATGTCAGTCCCTGAAATTCTGGTACTGCAACGGGAAATCGGTGATCGATTTTTTGATGAAGGCGATCGCATCTTGCAAATCGTCGCGGTTCTTGCCGGTGATCCGCACAGTGTCCCCCTGGATGCTGGCCTGCACCTTCATCTTGCTGTCCTTGATCAGTCTGACGATCTTCTTCGCCAGTTCGATCTCCACGCCGACCTTCACTTCACAGCCGCGCTTGACCTTGTTGCCGCTGACCTTTTCGATCTTGTCGCTGATCTCCAGGCACTTGATGTCCACGCCGCGCTTGGTCAGCTTGCCGTTCAAAATGTCCTGCACCTGGTCGAGCTGGAATTCGTTGTCGGCCCATACGGTGAGTTTGAGTTCGGCCTGCTCGACGCGCGCATCCGAGCCCTTGAAGTCGAAGCGGGTGCCGACTTCCTTGTTGGTCTGCTCGATCGCATTTTTGACTTCGGTCTTGTCTACTTCTGAAACGATGTCGAAGGTTGGCATGGTATGGCTCCAGTGTAGGTTGGGTTAGCGTTTTTGCGTAACCCAACATTGCCCACGTTGGGTTACGCGATAAATCCGCTAACCCAACCTACGAAAATTTTTTTATCCATTGATTAAACAGATTTCAAAAGCCAAGAGTTTAATCTGCGTAATCTGTGGACAGAGGTTTTTATCAACCACAATTTATTGCGGTGCAGACTTACCTTCAGGTTAGTCGGAACCAAAACTGCAAACGTAATTTACTTCATCCCTGGCGTGTATCTCAAAGCTGCTGTTCTCGGCCACCTTGAAGCTGGCACCCGCAACATAGGTCTTGAACGCCGCTTCGCCGGCGATCTTCACTTCGCAGGTGCCGGAGGTGATTTCCATCAGTTCCGGTGCGCCGATGTTGAAGGTGAGCTGGCTGCCCGGCATGATTACGCCGACGGTCTTGCGGGTGCCGTCCGGGAAAAACACCGAGTGCGACACGCACTTGCCATCGAAGAATACAGTGGCTTTTTTGCCAACCGAGACGTTGTCGAATTTGTCAGACATTTTTGATCCCCATGATTATAGACCGCTCCCTCACCCCAACCCTCTCCCGCTTGCGGGAGAGGGAGCGAACGTTTATTTACGATTCTTTAAATTTGCGGCGATGCGCAGACGCAGCGCGTTCAGCTTGATGAAACCCGCCGCGTCTTTCTGGTCGTACGCGCCCTTGTCGTCCTCGAAGGTAGCGATGGTCGGGTCGAACAGCGAATCGGTCTTGGAGTCGCGCCCGACGACGATCACGTTGCCCTTGTACAGTTTGACGCGCACCCAGCCGTTCACGCTCTGCTGGGTGTGGTCGATCAAGGTCTGCAATGCGCGGCGTTCCGGCGACCACCAGTAGCCGTTGTAAATCATCGACGCGTAGCGCGGCATCAGGTCGTCCTTGAGGTGCGCGACTTCGCGGTCCAGCGTGATCGACTCGATGGCGCGGTGCGCCTTGAGCATGATCGTGCCGCCGGGAGTCTCGTAGCAGCCGCGCGACTTCATGCCGACGTAGCGGTTCTCCACCAGGTCGAGGCGGCCGATACCGTGCTTGCCGCCCAGCGTGTTCAGATTGCGCAATACCTCAGCAGGCGTCATTGGGTTGCCGTTCAGCGCCACGATGTCGCCGTTGGCAAATTCGATGTCCAGATATTCGGCGGCATCCGGTGCCTTTTCCGGCGATACGGTCCAGCGCCACATGCTCTCCTCTGCTTCGGCGGCGGGATCTTCCAGATGGCGGCCTTCGAAGGAGATATGCAGCAAGTTCGCGTCCATCGAGTAGGGCGAGCCGCCCTGCTTGTGTTTCATGTCGATGGGGATGCCGGCGTTCTCGGCGTAAGCCATCAGCTTCTCGCGGCTCAACAGATCCCATTCCCGCCACGGCGCGATGACCTTGATGTTGGGGTTCAGCGCATACGCGCCCAGCTCGAAGCGCACCTGGTCGTTGCCCTTGCCGGTCGCGCCGTGCGAGATGGCCTGCGCGCCGGTTATGGCGGCGATTTCGATCAGGCGCTTGGCGATCAGCGGGCGCGCGATCGACGTGCCGAGCAAATATTCGCCTTCATACACGGTGTTGGCGCGGAACATCGGGAACACGAAATCGCGCACGAATTCCTCGCGCATGTCGTCGATGAAAATATTTTCCGGCTTGATGCCCATTTTCAGGGCCTTGGCGCGCGCCGGTTCCAGCTCCTCACCCTGGCCGATGTCGGCGGTGAAGGTAACCACTTCGCATTGGTAGGTGTCTTGCAGCCATTTCAGGATGACCGAGGTGTCGAGTCCGCCGG
>JAUYGW010000212.1 GCA_030690245.1 Gallionella sp.
TTCCTCTTGCGTCTTGGTTTTTCCGGCAAAAAATTGAATATCGTCGATCAGCAGGATATCGAGAGAATGGTAGTACTGTTTAAATTCTTCAAACTTGTTGGACTGGTAAGCACGCACTACGTCTGAAACGTATCGCTCGGCGTGCATATAGCAAATTTTCGCCTGCGGGTTGTTGACCTTGATTTGATTACCCATTGCCTGGATCAAGTGAGTTTTGCCCAAGCCTACTCCGCCGTAAATAAACAGCGGGTTGTAGGAAGCGCCAGGTAGTTCGGCGACTTGTGTGGCTGCGGCAAAAGCAAGCTGATTGGCTTTGCCGATTACAAAGTTGTCGAAGGTCAGGTTGGAGTTAAGTTTTCCGTAACTACGAAATGAAGTTTCAATCTTCGGTTTGCTATCGTGAACAGGGGCGGGCGCTTTTTTGGGAGTTACTTCGCGTGGCTTGGCTGCAGGTTCTGCCTCAAGAACACGAAATTCGAATAGCGGAGTTCGTGTGTAAGCCAGGTTTGCTTGCCGGCTGATTTCGGGAAAAAAACGTTCCTGGACAAGCTTCAGGGTAAAGGTGTTCGGTGCGGTCAGCACCAGCGCTCCATTCTCGTTCTGGAGGAGCAATGGTTTTATCCACGAGTTGTATTGTTGCGGCGGCAGGCTCTTTTCGAACGAGCGGAGGCATGAATCCCAAAAAGAAATATCCTGCATAATTGCGTTGAAAGGAATGGATCGGCGACAGTAAAAGTTGCAGCATTCTACAGTGCAAGTGTAAACTTATCCACAGGCAAAAAAGTAAAATAAGCTTGACACTTTGGCCTTAAGGCTTTGTAATAGCGCGTTTTACGGCTCAACTAGGAAAAGAACATGAAACGCACATATCAACCGTCCGTAACCAAAAGAAAACGCACACATGGATTTTTAGTGCGTATGAAGACACGCGGAGGCCGTGCTGTTATCAAGGCACGCCGCGCCAAGGGTCGTGTCAGACTCGCGGTTTAGCATATCGGCCTCGCCGTCTAGTCTATCGGCCGAATTTACCGCTGCGCACAGACTGTTGCGCGAAGATGGTTTTAACCATGTAATTCGCGCTGAAAACTTGGCGGATAAGTACTTCAAGGTTTTTTTTGTGCGCAACGGCAAAAGCAACGCCAGACTCGGAATAGTCGTAGCCAAAAAAACGCTATCCGGCGCAGTAGACCGAAATCGTGTAAAAAGAATCATCCGGGAAGCGTTTCGCCAACACAACATCAAACAATGTAAGTTGGATTTGGTTGTAATGGCGAGACGCGCTTACCCTCAAGAGAGTGGCGCGCAAGCTGGCAATTTAAAAATGCTGTTTAGCCGGGTAGAGAATAGATGCGCAGAATTGTGATCAAGCTGATTCATGGCTATCAATATCTGATCAGCCCGCTTACCCCGCCAACATGCAGATTTACCCCAACCTGTTCCCACTATACCTGCGAAGTATTGGCGAAATACGGTGTAATGAAAGGGGCGTGGCTCGGTATTAAACGAGTGCTACGTTGCAATCCCTGGAATCCCGGCGGATACGATCCCGCACCCTAACATCAGGCCATATCATGGATTTACAAAGACTTTTTTTGTTTTTAATTTTTGTGTTTTCGCTAGGATTGGTTTGGGATGGCTGGCAACGCCATCAACATCCAGAGCAGTATGTTCAGCAAAGCGCGGCAACAAATGGGAATGCCACGGCGCCGCAGGTAAATCCTCCTGCAGCGGCAACACCGGCAACCATTGCCCAGCATTCTGTCCAGCAATCAGCTGGAAAAATAATCCACGTCAAGACCGATATCCTCGAAGCTGAAATCAGCACCATCGGCGGAGATATCAGCCGACTGGCATTGCTCAAGCACCCTGACGGATTGGACAAAAACAAGCCGCTGGTGCTTTTCCATCGCGGCACAGGCACCCATAATTATGTCGCGCAAAGCGGCCTGCTCGGAGCGGGTCTGCCTAACCACAACAGCCCGTTCGTTTCAGAACAAGACCAGTATGTGCTTGACGGAAATGCCGAACAGGTGCAGGTACGGTTGACTGCAGAGGCCGGCTCCGCGCTGAAAGTGACCAAGTTGATTACCTTCCACAAAGGGAGTTATCTGGTTGATGTCGCCTATGAACTGGAAAACACCGGGCTACAGGCAGCAACGACAAGCAGCTATTTTCAACTGATCCGCGACAGCGTCGCATTGGCTGGCAGCTCAATGTTTTTGCCGACTTATGTTGGTGCTGCGGTCTATACCGACAAGGAAAAATTCCAAAAAGTCGAGTTTCCGGAAATAGAAAAAGGCAAGACGGATTACCCCAAGCAGGCCAATGACGGCTGGATTGGGATACTGCAACATTACTTCGTTGCGGTATGGCTGCCCAAGGAAAAGGCCAATCGCGAATATTTCACACGCAAGCTGGACGGCGATTTGTATTCTGTGGGGGTGATTCTTCCGGAACAGGCCGTTAACCCTGGCCAGAAGGTGCTCATGGGCACTACGCTGTATGCCGGCCCGGCCCAGGTTGATCTGGACAAAATCGCGCCTGGCTTGGGATTGACTGTTGATTATGGCTGGCTGACCGTCCTTTCCGCCCCGCTATTCTGGGTCATGGCGCTGTTTTATGACTGGACGCATAACTGGGGAATTGCCATTATTCTGTTGACCGTCCTGATCAAGCTGCTGTTTTTTCCGCTGTCTGCGGCAAGCTATCGCTCTATGGCAAAGATGCGCGTGGTCGCGCCGAAGCTGGAAAAGATCAAGCAGCAATGCGCCGGCGACCGGGAAAAGCTGAATCGCGCCATGATGGACCTGTACAAAACGGAGAAGATCAACCCGTTGGGCGGATGTTTGCCGGTGGTGGTGCAAATCCCGGTGTTTATCGCCTTGTATTGGGCTATCCTGGCGAGCGTCGAGATGCGCTACGCACCATTCTTCGGCTGGATAACCGACCTGTCGGCAGAGGATCCGTATTACATCCTGCCGCTGATCATGGGGGCAAGCATGATCATCCAGATGCGCCTTAATCCAAAGCCGACAGATCCGATTCAGGCCAGGATAATGCAAATCATGCCGATCGCCTTCAGTGTGGTTTTCTTCTTCTTCCCTGCCGGGCTGGTGTTGTATTCCATCGTGAACAACATCCTCTCAATCGGCCAGCAGTGGTACATCACTCGGGCTGCCGAGGCTGAGGCCGAGAGCAAAGGTGCTGCTGCCAAGCGTTGATACCATTGCCGCCATTGCCACTGCGCAGGGGCGCGGTGGAATCGGGGTGGTAAGGATATCGGGGCGGCACTGCGAAACGCTGGCACGCGGAATCCTCGGTAGACTGCCTGCTGCGCGGCATGCCACTTGCGGCAATTTTCTGGACAAAAACGGCGACACCCTGGATCAGGGTGTCGCCTTGTTTTTTCCCGCCCCGCATTCCTACACCGGCGAGGATGTTCTCGAACTGCAAGGCCACGGCGGCCCCGCTGTCTTGCAACTGGTTTTGCAGCGTTGTCTCGATCTGGGGGCGCGGCTGGCGCAACCCGGGGAATTCACGCGCCGCGCCTTTCTGAACGATAAACTTGACCTGGCGCAAGCCGAAAGCGTCGCCGACCTGATCGATGCCAATTCCGCCGAGGCTGCACGCAGTGCGATGCGATCCCTGCGCGGCGAATTTTCCGCCGCCATCCACGGCATGGTCGATGAGCTGATCAACCTGCGCATGCTGGTTGAGGTGATGCTGGATTTCCCGGAAGAGGAGGTGGATGCCGTCGACATGGAGCGCCGCAATGCCTTGCTGACCAGCGTCCGGTCGCGTTTGCAGCATACGCTGGACACCGCAAAGCAGGGCAGCCTGCTGCGCGAGGGCGCCCACGTAGTCATTGCCGGGCAGCCGAACGTCGGCAAGTCCAGCCTGCTGAACCGCCTGGCTGGCGAGGAGGTGGCGCTGGTCAGCGATACTCCCGGTACCACCCGCGATGTGATCCGCCAGGCGATCCAGATTCGCGGAGTGCCGCTGCATATCGTGGACACGGCGGGGCTGCGCGAATCGGAGGATGCGGTAGAGAGCATGGGCATCGCACGCGCCCACCAGACTATACACCGCGCCGATTTGATCCTGCTGCTGCTGGACGCGAGCAAAGGACTGACGGCGCAGGACGAGGCGATCCTTGCCGGGTTACCGGCGGATATCCCGAGGCTGCTGCTGTTCAACAAGTCCGACCTGTTGGGCGACGGCGCTGCCCCAACCGCGAATGCGCCGTTTGCCAGTGTTCCATCTATTAGGGTGTCTGCCAAAACAGGCGCAGGGTTAGAGGAGTTGCGCGGCAAACTGCTGGAGTCGGTAGGCTGGCGCGACCAGGAAAGCGGCGCCTTCATGGCGCGGGAACGGCATGTTCGCGCGCTGGCGCTGGCGCAGACCCATTTGGCCCAGGCTCATGAGATGCTGGCCAGCGCGGAGTTGTTCGCCGAGGAACTGCGCTTGGTGCAACGCGCGCTGAACGAGATTACCGGAGAATTCACCCCGGATGATTTGCTCGGCGAGATTTTCAGCCGCTTCTGCATCGGAAAATAGCACCCCTGTTTCACGTGAAACAATTCAGCTAACGTAAAACTAGCGTAGCGATTCGTTTGCTCCCTCTCACGCTGGTGGGAGAGGATTGAGGAGAGGGCATTCCCGGGAGGGGGTTGGGGAGGGGGCGGCATGATGAATTCTATTTAGATGGATTTCTTGTCATGACCGTTGGGATTACGGATGCGCTGTTGTATGATGCGCGTCCTTTCCAAAACAGTTGCAATATGAGCATCCCCGATATATTCGATGTGATCGTAGTGGGCGGCGGCCATGCCGGCACGGAAGCCGCCTTGGCCAGCGCGCGCGCGGGTTGCAAGACCTTGCTGCTCAGCCACAACATCGAAACGCTCGGGCAGATGTCATGCAACCCTTCGATCGGCGGGATCGGCAAGGGCCACCTGGTCAGGGAAGTGGATGCGCTTGGCGGGGCGATGGCGGCGGCAACCGACGAAAGCGGCATCCAGTTCCGCATCCTGAACTCCAGCAAAGGCCCGGCGGTGCGCGCGACGCGCGCGCAAGCCGATCGCATCCTTTACAAGCAGGCGATCCGGGCAAGGCTGGAAAACCAGCCCAACCTGTGGCTGTTCCAGCAGGCGGTGGACGATTTGCTGGTTGAGCAGGATCGGGTAAGCGGGGTGGTCACCCAGCTGGGCCTGCGCTTCAATGCGAAAACCGTGGTGCTGACAGCAGGCACCTTCCTGTCCGGGCTGATCCATGTCGGGCAGGCCAATTATCCGGCGGGCCGCGCGGGCGACCCACCCTCCATCAGCCTGGCGCACCGTTTGCGTGAGTTAAACCTTCCGGTGGGGCGGCTGAAGACCGGCACGCCACCTCGCATCGACGGGCGGAGCATCGATTATTCGGTGATGCAGGAACAGCCGGGCGACGACCCGGTGCCGGTGTTCTCGTTCATGGGCAATGCCGCGCAGCATCCGCAGCAGTTGCCGTGCTGGATAACCGAAACCAACCAGCGCACCCACGACATTATCCGTGGCGGGCTGGACCGCTCGCCCCTGTTTACCGGTGTGATCGAGGGGGTCGGGCCGCGCTATTGCCCGTCCATCGAGGACAAGATCACGCGCTTTGCCAGCAAGGATTCCCACCAGATTTTTCTCGAACCGGAAGGGCTGACTACCCACGAGATTTATCCCAACGGCATTTCCACCAGCCTGCCGTTTGATGTGCAGCTGGCATTGGTGCACTCCATCAAAGGGCTGGAAAACGCGCATATCCTGCGCCCAGGCTATGCGATCGAATACGACTATTTCGATCCGCGCGGGCTGAAGAGTTCGCTCGAAACCAAGGCGATCCACGGGCTGTTTTTCGCCGGGCAGATCAACGGCACCACCGGCTATGAAGAGGCGGCCGCGCAAGGTTTGCTGGCCGGGCTGAATGCTGCACTTCAAGCGGGAGGGCGCGAAGCCTGGTGCCCGCGTCGTGACGAGGCCTACCTGGGGGTGATGGTGGATGACTTGATCACGCGCGGGGCTTCCGAGCCGTATCGCATGTTTACCAGCCGCGCGGAATACCGTTTGCAGTTGCGCGAGGACAATGCGGATTTAAGGCTGACGGAGATCGGTCGCAAACTGGGTATCGTGGATGATGCGCGCTGGCAGGCGTTTGAACAAAAGCGCGAGTCTATCGCGTGCGAGCAGGAACGGTTGCGCAACACTTGGATGAGCCCGCGCAACCTGCCTGCTGAGGACGCAATGCGCGTACTTGGCAAACTCATTGAGCGTGAGTACTCGCTACATGAGTTGTTGCGTCGCCCGGACGTGAATTATGCCAGCCTGTTGACCCTGCCTGGCGCGGGTGCCGGGGTGGGCGATGAAAAGGTCGCCGAGCAGGTGGAAACCCAGGCGAAATACCACGGCTATATTGAGCGGCAACGCGACGAGATCGGGCGCAACGAGCAATATGAAACACTGGGATTGCCGGATAACCTGGATTATTGTGAGGTGCGCGGCCTGTCCATCGAAGTGCAGCAAAAGCTCAATCAGCACAAACCTGAAACCGTCGGACAGGCGGCACGCATTTCCGGGGTTACCCCAGCGGCGATTTCCTTGCTGCTGGTGCATATCAAGCGCGGCTTTCGCAATGACCGGCAAACGCAAAAATGCGCGTGAACCTGGCTGAAGAGTTGCAGCGCGGCATCGCGCAATTGGGGATTGCGCTGGATGCGCAGGCGCAGGGCAAATTACTGGATTATTTGGCGCTGCTGCACAAATGGAACAAGGTATATAACCTGACGGCAATTCGCGACCCGCAGCAGATGGTGAGTAATCACTTGCTGGACAGCCTTGCGGTAATGCCGCACCTCTGGGCGGGGCGGTGGCTGGATGTGGGGTGCGGTGCCGGCTTGCCGGGGCTGGTGTTGGCGGTTGCGCAGCCGGACTGGCAATTTGCCCTGCTGGACAGCAACAGCAAAAAAACCGGTTTCGTGCAGCAGGCGGTCATCGAATTGGGCTTGCGCAACGTGAGCGTTCACTGCGCGCGTGTTGAAGATTGGCAGCCGGTTGAGCGGGTTGACGGGATCATCTCGCGGGCCTTCAGCGAACTGGGTGAATTTTTGCGCTCCACCCGCCATCTTGTGGCGCCGCAAGGGCGATGGGTGGCAATGAAGGGCGCGCCGCAGCAAGAATTGGCGGGCGTGCCGGACGGATGTAGGGTGGAGCGCGTCATACCGTTACAGGTGCCGGGTTTACTCGCGGCGCGCAGTCTGGTGATTGCATCATGCGGTTTAGGTAAACTCGCGCAGCGATTCGTTCGTCCCCTCTCCCTCCGGGGGAGGGTTCGGGTGGGGGAACGGGCATGGCGGGTTTCATTATCAGGGGTGGCTGCTCGCCATGCCCGTTTAGGGACAAAACAACATGACAAAAATATTAGCGATAACCAATCAGAAGGGCGGGGTGGGAAAGACCACTACCACCGTGAATCTGGCGGCCAGTCTCGCGGCGGCCCAGCAGCGCGTGCTGATGGTCGATCTCGACCCGCAGGGCAATGCCACCATGGGGAGCGGCATCGACAAGCGCGATTTGCAGGCCAGCGTCTATGATGTGCTGCTGGGCGACAAGACGATAGCCGAGGCGCGGATACGTTCGGAAGCCGGAAAATATGATTTGCTGCCCGCCAACCGGGAGCTGGCCGGTGCGGAAGTCGAACTGGTCGGTCTGACCCATCGCGAAACGCGCTTGCGCGATGCTTTACAAGTTGTTGCATCGGAATACGACTATGTGTTGATCGATTGCCCGCCCGCGCTGAATCTGCTGACCCTGAACGGCCTGTGCGCGGCCAAGTCGGTGATGATCCCGATGCAATGCGAATACTATGCGTTGGAGGGGCTGAGCGACCTGGTGAACACCATCCGCAAAGTGCGCACCAGCCTGAATCCGGAATTGGAAATCGAAGGGTTGCTACGCACCATGTTCGATCCGCGCAACACGCTGGCGCAGCAGGTCTCGGATCAATTGCAGGAACACTTTGGCGATAAGGTTTACCGCACCGTGATTCCGCGCAATGTGCGGCTGGCGGAAGCCCCCAGCTTCGGCGTGCCGGCGCTGTATCACGACAAATTGTCCAAGGGAACGCAGGCTTATCTGGCATTGGCTGGAGAGTTATTGAATAACGCAGCGCAACCTGCTGCAACGGCATAAAGGGAACGATCATGGCAACAAAGCTAAACAAGGGATTGGGGCGCGGACTGGATGCGTTGTTGTCCGGAGGCAAAAGCGAAAAAGATGAGGCGATGCGCGATTTGAATGTGACGCTGCTCAAACCGGGCAAATACCAGCCCCGTTCGCATATGGACGAGGCCTCGCTGAATGATCTGGCGGCTTCAATCAAGGCGCAGGGGATTATGCAACCGATCCTGGTGCGCCAGCTTGACGATAGCAGCTATGAAATCATAGCCGGCGAGAGGCGCTGGCGCGCCGCGCAGTTGGCGGGGCTGACCCATGTGCCGGTGCTGGTGCGCAGCGTGCCGGACAATGCGGCGCTGGCGATGGCGCTGATCGAGAATATTCAGCGCGAAAACCTGAATCCGCTGGAAGAGGCGGTGGGCATCCAGCGCCTGATCGACGAATTCAAGATGACCCACCAGGTCGCCGCAGAGGCCGTGGGACGTTCGCGCAGCGCCGCCAGCAACTTGTTGAGGCTGCTCAAATTGCCGCAGGCCGTGCAGGGCATGCTGATGGAAAACAAGCTGGATATGGGCCACGCGCGCGCCTTGTTGCCGCTGGAAAGCGCACAGCAGATATTGCTGGCCAATAAAATTGTGCTGGAAGGGCTTTCCGTGCGCGAAGCGGAAAAGCTGGTGCAAAAGCAGACTCATGAGCCGGAAAAAGACAAGCAAAAGAAAGCGCACAAGCTCAGTCGCGATACCCAGCGGTTGCAGGAAGAAATGAGCGCCTGGCTCGGAACCCGCGTGGAAATCAGGCCGGACAGCAAAGGCGGAGGCAGGCTGGTCATCGAATATACGAATCATGACCAGCTGGATGAATTTTTGAACAAGCTCAAGAAGGGAAAATAGGTTGAGCAAGGACGCGGGCGAGGTATCGCAGCATTGTTTGACACCCCCGGAAAGCGCCACTATAATCGCCACCCTTTGCGCGGTGGAAGCCGGAGAAAAGAGATTGGCGCGCCAGGTTGTCGGGTTGCAGGCGACGACTGCGCTGGTCGCTGCGGGCGTTTTTTACGGCCTGAATGGCACTCCACAAGATGCGGTAGCGGTGTTATGCGGGGGGCTGGTATCGGCTCTCAACGGAGCATTGCTGGCATGGAGAATGTCCCGGGTTGCTTTGCGTTTTGCCCATGAGGCGCGCGAACGCAGTAGTGCGCACCACCAACTACGGCTCATGTATTTTTACGCCGCCGAAAGATTTCTGGTGGTCGTTGTGCTGCTCGGCTTGTGCTTGGTGGTACTGAAATTATCGCCGCTTGCTGTGTTGGGCGGTTTTGTGATGGTCCAGGCGGCACTATTGGCTGCCCGATTATTTTTGAATAGATTAAACCA
>JAUYGW010000224.1 GCA_030690245.1 Gallionella sp.
AGGGCAACTACTCGAGCTGGCTGGAGCAGAAGGAGGCGCGGCTGGAGACAGAGAACAAGCAGATCGACGCGCACATGAAGACGATGAAGCAGGACCTGGAAAGGGTGCGGCAGAATCCGAAAGGACGCCAGGCGAAATCCAAGGCGCGTATCGCGCGCTTCGAAGAACTCAATTCGCAGGAACACCAGCAGCGCAACGAGACACAGGAGATATTCATCCCGGTCGGCGAGCGGCTCGGCAACGAGGTCATCGAATTCAATAACGTATCCAAGGCGTACGGCGACCGCCTGCTGATCGACGATTTCAGCTTCAAGGTGCCGCCCGGCGCGATCGTCGGCATCATCGGCCCGAACGGCGCGGGCAAATCCACGCTGTTCAAGCTGATTACCGGAAAAGAACAACCGGATTCCGGCGAAGTGAAGATCGGCTCCACCGTCAAGATCGCGCACGTCGATCAGGCGCGCGACTCGCTCGACAACGGCAAGACCGTGTTCGACGCGATCTCCGGCGGCAACGAGATCCTGACCGTGGGCAAATACGAGACCCCGGCGCGTGCCTATATCGGCCGCTTCAACTTCAAGGGCGGCGACCAGGCCAAGATCGTCGGCCAGCTTTCCGGCGGCGAACGCGGCCGCCTGCACCTGGCGCAGACGCTGATCTCGGGCGGGAATGTGCTGCTGCTCGACGAACCCTCCAACGACCTCGACGTGGAAACCCTGCGCGCACTCGAAGACGCGCTGCTCGAATTCGCCGGCTGCGTGATGGTCATCTCCCACGACCGCTGGTTCCTCGATCGCATCGCCACCCACATCCTCGCGGCAGAAGGCGATTCCAAGTGGACGTTCTTCGACGGCAACTATCAGGAATACGAAGCGGACAAGAGGAAGCGGCTGGGTGAGGAAGGCGCGAAGCCTAAGCGGATTCGGTATAAGCCGATTAGCCGATAACGAATTACTCCCCTCGCACGCTGGCGGGAGAGGGGTTGGGGGAGAGGGCAAGCCGTCCGCCCTGATAACCAATCACTTGGCAGCTTGCTGCCTTAGTGAGATGGCTAGCTGTTTCATCAGCCTGTCGAAGGGCGTTTGCTCGCGGCCTCGCTTCTCTCTAGAATGCCCTTATTCACGAAGGAGGTTGATCATGCAAGCAGTCGAATTTGTCACTAAGGCACACGATGGCGTAGTGGATTTGCCACGTGAGTTCCAGGATTGGAACGGCAAGCCTGTGCGCGTCATCCTGCTGGAAGAAACCTCCGGGTCGCAAAGCATTAGCCAGGACACAGTGGCAAATGTGTGGGCAAAAACAGCCGGGGCCTGGCAAGGAGAGCATTTGGCTCGAGAGCCGCAGGGCGAGTATGAGAAACGGCGGGAGTTGGAATAATGCTGTACCTGCCGGATACAAATGTCTGGATCCAGCATCTCAATCCGGTTCCCTCCATCGCCAAGACAAAACTTTCTTCGCATTCGCCAGCGCAAATTGTGTTGTGCGATGTAGTCAAGGCTGAGCTGTATTATGGCGCATATAAGAGCGCGAGACGCGAATCCAATCTTGCTGTT
>JAUYGW010000155.1 GCA_030690245.1 Gallionella sp.
CTCCTCAAACTACGTTGCAACCCGCATGCAGTCTACATTCTTGGCTGTTTGATTGAGGCCAACTGAGGAAAATAGGTTTATTTGCCCACCGGAAGAACTACTTGGAGAAGACGATGAATGATGAAATCATCAAGGCACTGCATGCGACGAAAGAACACTTGGTGCAGGACGCAGAGTTGGATATTAAACGTCTGATAGAAAGTGTTCAACGCGAGGAAGCCATCAGCGTAGCGCAAGGTCGCATTGTTTTGCAGCCACCGTCTGGAAATCAGGAGCCATCGGTTTTCAATAGATCCGGTTTGCCCATCATTGAAGTAGCAAATTACTCCTGAATTGATAGCTGCTTGCGCACATTCAACGGGAGCTACAGGCCGATTTTGCGCACAAACTGTATCCCGGGTCGATTCAAGACACCAATCCATGGTCAATCGAATACCTGACGAGTTCAACAATCGATACAAAACCCATCTTTTCCATGATGTTGGTCTTGTGCGTGGAAACCGTTTTTTGACTGATCGTGAGCTGCTGGGCGATATCAGATGGACTGAGTCCATCGGCCAGCATCCGCATGACCTCGACCTCTCGTTCGGTCAAACAATGGTGTCCGTGTGAGGGCTCATGTGAAGTCATGTCAAATGCCATTTGCTCGGCTATCTTGGGATCAATGAAACGCCCACCACCGATCACCTTGTGAATGGCCAGAAGCAAAAACTCGGGCTCAGAGTCTTTGCTGAGATAACCACTGGCACCTGCCTTGAGCGCCAACTGAACGATTTGCGGCTCTTCATGCATGGTCAAGACCAATATCGGAATGTCAGGAAACCGTGTATGCAAACGCGATACGAAGGCATGACCACTGACGCCAGGCATGGTCAGGTCAAGCAGCACCAAGTCCACCGTGTGTTCACGCAAATAATCTAAAGCCATAGAACCGTTGGGCGCTTCAGCAACCACCTTGATATCTGGCGTCAGTGCAAATATTTGCTTGAGCCCCATACGCACGATGGCATGGTCATCAACAATCATCAAGCGGATCACAACGTCTCCTTCAATTTTTGTGCCGGAATGATAACGGTGAGACACGTTCCCGACCCCGGTTTGGCCTGTACTTCAAAACTGCCACCCATCATGCGGGCCCGCTCACTCATGCCAATCAGTCCGAAGCCACCCATTTTGATCTTGTCCGCATCGAACCCTTGGCCATTGTCCGCAATAACAATATGTAAAAAACCCGCTGCCTCCTCAACGGTGATGTCGACTCTGGTGGCGCTCGCATGCCGTACAACGTTGGTGAGTGATTCCTGAACGATGCGAAAGATCGCCAGGGCATGCTCGTCATCCACAAGCAGGTTGTCTGACGGCAGGTTGAGGCAGAAAACCCCCTGTGTGCTTTGCTGAAATTCGCTCACAAGCCACAACAGCGCGGCACCAACGCCTGCATCAAGAACGGGTGGCCGCAACGATTTGGTCACGTCACGCACGGTTTGAAGTGCGCTTGCGGCCAGTTTGTGCATGTGCTCTATGTGGCTTGCAAGTTCAGGGTTGGCTGCCCCAAACTGAAAACGCAGTTGAGAAATACTCATGCGCAACGCCGTCAGGTTTTGCCCCAGCTCATCGTGAATTTCCCGTGCAATGCGCTTGCGTTCATCCTCTCGATCAGCTTCGCGGCGCATGGTGAGTTCCAGCAGCTGATTGTTGGATTGCCGAAGTTTCTCTTCGCTGCCCAACAAATTTTGATAGGCCAGCAGGGCTGACAGGCTATCACCCAATCGTCTTCCAATGGCCTGAAAAAGCCGCTCCTCCCACGGCTTCCAGCTTCTCGCGCCGGAACACTGATGGATTCCAAATTCCCAGGGGCTTCCGGTTTGGGGATAGATGGCGATGGACATGAGACTTTGCACCTGAAACTGATCGGCTAAGACGAGTGGGGTGGCATGCTCGGCATCGCCACCCAACTTCACCGGCCCATCGGTACGCAGGAGCAGCCGCATTTTGTCTGCGATAGCCGGGTCATGTGGCAAATCAATACCCATGGAAAGGACACCAGGATAGGGTGGGCGATGGCGCTCCATCGGTATCGTCCATCTCGCAGCATCAGGGTCACAGGGGTGAAGAAGAAAGGCGCGGTCACAGCCAAAAATGGACAGGACGACATCAAGCACATGGGACATCATGGTCTGAATGTCGTCTGCCCCCTGAATGGCTTTGTTAACCAAATCCATGCCTTCCAGAAAGCGCACATGCTCCTTGATGCTTTGTTCTGCATCAAAACGTTCAGTGACATTACGGGCAAGAACGATGAATGTGACTTCGGCATCCGGAAAGTTCAGTTTTCTGGCGACCGACAGCTCGAACCAGCAGGCCCTACCTGCAAGATGGACACCAATGACCTTGCCATAGGAATGCCCCGTTTCATCGGCCTCACCAAGCGCCTCCACGACAATGCCAATGGCATCGGATGTCAGCAATTCGTTCACCGACTGGCCCGCAAAATCTGGATTCCATTGGCTCGATAATGCTGGATTGCGGGCATGTACCCGCAACTGATTGCCCTCTCGATCAACCTCAAACAAGAGGTCGGGAATAGCGCTAATGGTTGCACTGAGGTCGGCATTGAGTTTCAGAACGGCATGTTCAGCCTGCTTGCGCTCTGTCACATCCAACATGATCCCGTACCATAAGCTGGTGCCATCAGGCTGACGGTTCGGCATAGAGATCACATTGAGCCAGCGCTCTGGATGCCCCGGACGGCAAGCCCGAAAATCTATGCGCATCTCGGTCTGCGTTTGCACTGATCGGGCAATGGCCTCTTCGATGCGGGACTGGTCATCCGGGTGCGCAAGGGCGTGAAGCTGCGCCATGTCGTCCATCACATCCGCAGGCTCAAGACCGTAATACTCCTTGATGGCCGAACTCATGAAGGGAAAGCAGCCCCGTCCCTCTGGGGTCACGCGGAAGGTAAACGCCAAACCCGGCAAGTTGTCAAGAAAATGCGCAAGCCGGCGTTCGCCTTCCCGAATCGCGGTAATGTCCCGACCGAAAGCGAGGGTGCCGATGACGCGGCCAGTCGCGTCGCGCTCCGGCACGACGACGATCTGTCCAACCCGTGGAACACCGTGATCCCGAGTCCGAACAAGTTCGACGGTCTCGGCGGTTCCGCTCGCGATCACGCGTTTCGCGGCCTCGTCGATCACCGCGAAACGTCCGTCCGGCCAGACCTCGATGGGCCGCTTGCCGATCACCTCGTCGCCGCTGGCGAGTTCCAGATCGCGGACCAGAAGATCGTTGAGGTAAAGGATGCGGTGATCGAGGTCGTAGCGGATGACACTGTCAGGCGAGCTTTCTGCGAGACTGCGGAACTTTTGTTCGCGACTTTGCAACTCCGCTTCTGCCCGCCTGCGCTCGGTAATATCGCGCACCAGCGACAAGTTCAATACCTGGCCTTCGTATTCAAACATCGAGCCTTGGATCTCCACCGGGAAAAAGCTTCCGTCGCGTCGGCGGTGGCGGGTCTCAAAGGTGTATGACCCATTGGCAAGCACTTTCTCCCAAATAGCCCGCCCTTGGTCAGGCGTGAACTCCGGACAAATCTCGTTCAGGGTCAGATCAAGCAATTCCTCGCGGCTATACCCCAAGTCGTTATAGGCTGCGGCGTTGACATACGTGAAGCGCAAGTTGGTGCGATTCATCAGGTAAACCGCTTCATGCGCCTGATCCAGTACAAACTCTTTCAACCGAAGGCTCTGCTCAATCAGTTTGCGCTCTGTGATGTCATGTATATACCCGTACCAGACAATGCCGCCCTGCGGATGGGGCTGAGGATTGGTGTTGGATTCCATCCAACGTTCACCCCGCGTGGGGTGCAAAATCCGAAACTCCTCGTGCCACGTGGTCATGTTCTGCCCCGACGCAACAATGGTGTCCATCACCCGTTGTGCATCTTCAGGGTGGTTCAGCGCCAACAACGCAGAGGCATCATTCAAAACATCTTGCGGCTGCAGACCAAACAGCTCCTTGATTTTGGGCGAAACATAGGGCATGCACTTCGAACCATCCGGGCGCAAATAAAACGCCCCCATCATGCCTGGCGTAGACTCGGCCAGCGCACGTAACTCGCGCTCTTTGGCAGAGAGTTCATCCTGCAAACGGTAAACTTCCGTCATGTTGCGCCCCAGACCCAACACGCTGACGATGCGACCCTCGTCGTCGTATTCCGGCACCATGCTGACATCGTGAATTTGTGACATGCCGTCAACAAGTACGGTCTGATGCGCAAAAATTGTGGCCTCACCGCTGGCAATCACCTGCTCGATGGCTGACTTACCTGCTTCCTGTATTTCCGTCCCAATGATGGAACGGGCAGAAACGCCCAGCGTGCGCTCATGCGTCGGATTGATGTAGAGGTAGCGCCCGGTCACATCCCAGCGTGCAATGTTATCGGGCAGGTTTTCAGCCAGCGTGCGGAAATCCCGTTCCCGCGCCTCCTGAGCCTGGCGCGAGGCGGTGATGTCCCGCGCAACCCCCAGCACGCCGATCAGCTTGCCAACGCTGTCGCGCATAGGCGTTTGAATCGCCTCGAACAAGCCGCAGTAACCATCCGCAAAGGTCAGCCACGCCTCGTGACGGCAACTGTTGCCAGAGGCCATGGCCGCCTGATCATTTTCACGGAAAAACCCGGCTTGTGTGGTAGCCGCAAAATCAAGCTCGCTCTTGCCAAGGATGTCGCATTCCTTCGCGCCGCACAAACGCTCGAACGCGGCATTGCAGGTAAGAAACACACCGTCATGACCCGTCAGCCAGACTAGATCAGGAATGGTGTTGACCAGTGTGCGCAAAAAAGAGCTTTCAGCATCCTGGCGGGTGTCCATCAAATCTCCTGTCACACTGCGAATCAGATCGTGTTCACGCACCAAACAAACTCAAAAAACTCAACGCTCTTGAACATTTAGAAATTTTCCCCAAAGGCTACAAAAAAAATTTTTATCTTCGGTCGTCTTCGCCACGAAAGCCACAACTTCTCAGATTTTTCTGAGATGAAATCAGCGTAATCCGACTACAAATAATCAATGGCTGATAGTGTATTTGCAATGACTCTGGCACGATCAAGGGAATGAATTTTCACCTAAAGATCAAGTTAAGCAGCGTTATTGCGATCAGGTCAAAGGGCAACAGTACAGGATGTCATCGGCAAGCACCCCAGGCAAGTGTGACCTGTCTGAGAAAAAAATAAATTGCCATGTTGGAGACGATGAACAATCTGGTCGAACGCATTCCGGTAGGTGTATTCAAATTACGCACGCGCCCCAATGGCGAGCATTGTTTCGAGTACGTTAACCCACGCTGGTGTGAAATATACGGACTGGTGCAAGCCGAAGCCCTGCAGGATATAAAAATCGTTTTGCGGCAAGTGCATCCGGATGACCTGAATCATTGGCATACCCTGTTGCAAGAGGCTGTCCAAGCTGTGAGGTCTTTTGAATGGGAAGGCCGAATAACCAAGCAGGGCAGCACGCGGTGGTGGTTGATGCAAGCCACGCCAGCGGCGCAGAATAATGGGGAAATCTTGTGGAGCGGCATCGTGCATGATGTCACGGAACGTCGCATGGCTGAGGAACAGCACCGCCTGGCGGCAAGCGTTTTCGCCGCATCCCGCGAAGGCATTTTGATCACCGATGCCGATGTCCGGATTGTCGAAGTCAACGAGGCATTTTGCCGCATCACCGGATACGAGCGTGAAGAAATACTGGGGCAAAACCCCAACATTCTCAAGTCAGGTTACCAGGATCGTCTTTTCTATACCGCCATGTGGCACGACATCAAGCAAAAAGGACATTGGAGCGGCGAGGTTTGGAACCGACGCAAGAATGACGAGGTGTACGCCGAGTCAATCACCATATCCGCTGTACGCAATCACCTTGGCCAGATCATTCATTATGCGGGCGTGTTTGCAGACATTACCCACTTGAAGGAACAGGAACAGCGACTCCAAAAAATCGCCCATTTTGATGCTCTCACCGGCCTGCCAAACCGGGCTCTTCTGGCTGATCGCCTGAGACAGGCGGTAGACCAGGCTAGGCGAACCGGCAACCAAATTGCTTTGTGTTATCTGGATCTGGACGATTTCACGTCGATCAACGAGCAGCTCGGCCATCAGGTGGGCGACTCACTGTTGATGGAAATCGCCCGGCGCCTGGGAAACTGTCTACGCGATAGCGATACCGTGGCGTGCATTGGCAGCGACGAATTTGTGCTGCTGCTTCCCAATCTGAAACAAATCAGTGAATGTGAGGTGACTCTCTACCGTATTCTTGAAACTATCCAGCAGCCGGTGTCCATCAAAGGTCATCAGATCATCATGTCTGCAAGTCTGGGGGTCACCATTTACCCCAGCGACAGCGCCGACCCGGATACCTTGCTGCGGCATGCCGACCAAGCCATGTATCTGGCCAAACAGGAAGGAAAAAACCGCTTCCACATCCACAACCCGGAACAAGACCGGCAGGTAAGAGCACGCCGGGAGTCGGTTCAGCGACTCGCTATAGCCCATCAACATAGTGAGTTTGTTCTGCACTACCAGCCCAAGGTCGACTTGACTACCGGTGAAGTCATCGGAGTTGAGGCTCTCATTCGTTGGCAACATCCAGAACGCGGACTATTACCCCCCAGTGAATTTCTGCCCTTGATTGATAGAACAGAATTGGCCATTTACGTAGACGAATGGGTGATCAACACCGCACTTGCCCAGATAGCCACCTGGAAAGCAGCCGGATTGCGTTTGACAGTCAGTGTGAACATCAGCATTGACCACCTTGTACGCCCAGGCTTTGCCCAACAGTTGCATGCCATACTTTCCAACCACCCTGGTGCTTGCCCCAAAGACCTGGAATTGGAAATACTGGAATCTGCTGCCATTTCAGACATGGAGTACGCCACCCAAGCGCTGGAAACCGTCTCGGAAATGGGGTTCAGCTTTGCGCTGGACGACTTCGGCACCGGCTACTCTTCATTGAGCTACTTCAGCAAACTTCCGGTGGACACCCTCAAGATTGACCAGGGTTTTGTGCGCGACATGTTGGTTGATCCCGAAGACCTCAGCATTGTCGAAAGCATCATCCTGTTGGCCAAAACATTCAACCGTCCCGCTGTTGCGGAGGGTGTGGAGTCGATGGAGCATTACGCCATGCTGCAACACCTGGGATGTTCTTTCGGCCAGGGATACGGGATTACCCGCCCCATGCCAGCGGAAGAAATTCCAGGCTGGATCACGCAATGGCAAAAAAACACCACTTGGCTCAACCTACCCGGTATTGCCTTGCACAGGGAGGATGTGGTACTGCTCGCGGCCAAGGCCAGCCACCAACAATGGATCAAAGGCGTGGTCGACTGCATGAGCAATCCGGAGCGCACAGGTCATTTCTTGCACAAGCGCCAATGCCGCTTTGGGCGCTGGTTTCTTGGCAATGGCTACAGCCGGTACGGCCATCTTGGCGCTTACTTGGCACTGCAACCCATGTACACGCACATCAACACCCTGGTGACAGAATTGCTGGAGCTGACCATCCAAGGCACACCTCAGGATGCCCATGCCCGCCTGCCTGAGTTATACCGCCAGCGAGATGATTTTCTGCAAGGAATGGATGCGCTGATCAGGCAGATGGTTCAACCTCAAAACGGAAAGGCGACAGCGTCCAACCGTCGCCCCCCACACCCCCCATGACGCCACGCCCTTTCGGCCACAGACCCACATGGCTACTGGGTTCTTCGTCAAATCAAAACCCTGTTCACCGGATAGCAATGATCTGTCATGTCCCAATCCTATAACTACAGCCATCTCAAGGAACAATCCAATGCGCGTCAATCAGCCGGTCACACAACAAGAGTTTGCATTCCCCGCAGGGGAAACCCTGGTTTCCACCACTGATCTCAAGGGGCGCATTCTTTACTGCAACCCGATGTTCATCTCAGTCAGTGGCTACTCGCGTGAAGAGCTGCTGGGCCAGCCGCATAACCTGATCCGCCACCCCGACATTCCTGAAGAGGCATTTCGCGACCTATGGCACACGATTCAACATGGCCAGCCCTGGTCTGCCACCGTGAAGAACCGGCGCAAGGATGGTCAGTTCTACTGGGTCATGGCCAATGTCACACCACTGATGGATGGCGACAAACCCGTGGCTTACATGTCGGTGCGCACCGAAGCAACCCGCGCTCAGATCCAGGCATCTGAGGCCCTGTACAGCACCATGCGCCGCGAAAAAGAAAATGGCAAGTTAGTACACACCCTGCAGCAGGGGCGCGTGGTGAAGCGCACGCTACTGGGTCGCCTGGCGGAAGTTGCGACGTTGCGCCTGTCAGGGCGAATCAACACCACGTTGTGCAGCGCGGCGGTACTCCCCCTTGCTGCTGGCGGCTTGTTTGCCACGGCTGATGTGGTGTGGCAACTGCTGGGGGCCGGGCTGGTCGCCGTCACACTGGGTGGCGCCAGTTTTTACCTGCATCGAAGTATTTTGTCGCCGCTGCGGGAATTGCTTGACTTTGCCAACCGCATGGCCGCGGGTGATCTGACCCAACACAAAGACCTGACGCGAAACGACGAAATGGGCGAACTGGCGACGGCGCTGTACCAGCTGACGGTGAACCTGCAAGCCGTGGTGCGTGATGCCCGCACCCAGTCGATCCAGATGACAGATGCCACCGGTGAAATCGCCGCTGGCAATGTCGATTTGTCTCAGCGCACCGAAGACCAGGCCAGTAGCCTGCAAGAAACCGCAGCCTCTATAGAGGAAATCACCGGCAGCGTCAAGCACAGCGCCGATTCGGCCGAAAGCGCCTCCAAGTTGGCCGACGGGGCCGCGCAAGTCACCCAACGCGGCAGCGACGCGGTGAACCTGGTAGTCAAGACCATGCAAGAGGTGCGCGAGGCCTCGCACCGTATTTCAGACATTACCGCTGTCATTGACAGTATCGCGTTCCAGACTTACATCCTGGCCCTCAATGCCGCTGTGGAAGCGGCTCGTGCCGGTGAGCAGGGCCGCGGTTTTGCCGTGGTAGCCGCCGAGGTACGCACGCTGTCGCAGCGCACTTCGACTGCCGCGCGTGAAATCAAGCAGCTCATCAGCGATACCGCCACCAAAATTGAGACCGGCTACCTGCAGACCGATTCGGCCAGCAAAACCATGAACGAATCATTGCTGGCGGTTCAGCAAGTCAGCCAACTGATTTCCGAGGTCAGCCTGTCAGCCAAAGAACAGTTGCTTGCCATTTCACAGATCAACACCGCTGTGACACAAATGGAGTCCATCACGCAGCAAAACGCCGCGCTGGTGGAGCAAATTGCCGCAGCGGCTTCTTCAGTGCAAGGCCAGGCTGAGGTGATGACATCGACGGTTCAGGTCTTCCACCTGCAAGGCGACAGCGGTTTTCATGTTCCCGATGCTGTTGAACTGCGACGCCAGGGCAAGCAGACCGGGCAGAGTCTTCTGCCGCTGCAGGCGGCTTGAGCCGGGGGTTGTTTTTGAGTTTGTAGTTGCTCGGATAGTTCCGGTTGTCATGCCTGGCAAGGCTTTTTCTTCAGCCGCCCGCTGCCGGTCGAGGAGTTCGCGAGCCAGGCTTGAGTGTGGTCAGGCTGCGATAGCCAGACCAAAAAAAAAGCGATGTCAACAAAGGAAGCACAAGATGTTCAGAAGTTTACGCATCAAGGTACAGCTCGGAATCGGATTCGCCGTTGTGGTGGGCCTGTTCGCCTTCACATTGCTGGTGGTCGGCTTGCTGCTCTCGCGCCTCACCCAAAGTGTCAGGCAGATCACGGAGGAATCCCTGCCCTTCGTTCTGGTGGTGGATGAAATGGACCTCAGTCGCTCTGAAGTGCAGCAATTCCTGACCGACGTTTCTGCCACCCACGACCGCGCCGGCTACAAAGAGGCCGACGACTCAGCCAGACGATTCCACAGCGGGGTGGACAAATTCAGGCAGCTGTACCGGCTGGAAAACGACCAGTCAAGCCTCCAGCAACTTGACGCCCTTGAGGTCGATTTCAACAAGTTCTATACGAGTGGCAAAGTGATGGCCGAGGCCTATATCGACAAGGGGCTGGACGCCGGCAATCTGCTGATGAAAGGCAGCGATGCAGCGCCCGGTTTCGACAAGAACAGCGAGACCCTCTTCAAAGGGATGGAGAAATTCAGAAAACAGCAGGTCACCGAAGCCAACCAAATCTCAGAAGCCGCCCTGGACAGCGCCAACTTCATTTGCTCAGCATGATTCTGGGTGGATTGACCGCGGCCGTGATGGCGGTCATCTTCGGCACCTGGATCGTTACGGGCATCGTGCGCCAGCTCGGTGGCGAACTCGGCGAGGCCGCCAACCTGGCAAAACACGTGGCCGAGGGCAAGCTGAGCATGCGCATTGACCTGCGCCCAGGCGACACCACCAGCCTGATGGCACAACTCAGAGCGATGCAGGAAAGCCTCGCAGCCGTGGTCACCCAGGTGCGCCAGGGCTCCGAGAGCGTCGCCACCGCGAGCGCCGAAATCGCCGAAGGCAACCACGATCTGTCGGCGCGTACCGAAAGTCAGGCCAGTTCCCTGGAACAAACCGCCGCGTCCATGGATGAGCTCAGCGCCACCGTCAAGCAAAAAACGCCGACAGCGCCGCTCGGGGCAACCAGCTTGCGATGGGTGCTTCCACAGTGGCCCTCAAGGGCGGAGAAGTCGTCGCCCAGGTGGTGCAGACCATGAAGGGCATCAACGACAGTTCCAAAATGATTGCGGACATCATCAGCGTGATTGAAGGCATTGCCTTCCAGACCACTATCCTGGCCTTGAACGCGGCCGTCGAAGCGGCCCGCGCCGGTGAACAGGGCCGGGGCTTTGCCGTGGTGGCCACCGAAGTGCGTAGTCTGGCCGGTCGTTCGGCGCAAGCCGCCAAGGAAATCAAGGGACTGATTGGCGCCAGTGTGGAGCGCGTCGCGCATGGCACGACCCAGGTAGACCAGGCCGGCACGACCATGAGCGAGGTGGTGAGCAGCATCCGGCGCGTGACCGACATCATGGGCGAGATCAGCGCGGCCGGCCATGAGCAGGCGATCGGTGTGGCCCAGGTGGGCGAAGCGGTCTCCCACATGGATCAGATCACGCAGCAGAACGCCGCGCTGGTGGAAGAAATGGCGGCCGCAGCCAGCAGCCTGAAATCGCAGGCACGCGACCTGGTGCAGACGGTCGCAGTGTTCCAACTGCCAGACCACCATGGCGCCCGGCACTCAAGCCGCAACCTCGCGCTGACGACATCATGACCAAAGCCTCACAAGCATCCCTGGCGGCCGGCACGCCCGATTCGGGCAGCGGCGCGACACCTGCACCTGACCTGGCAGCACGGCAGTCGCCCCGGATCAGGGCGGCACTATCGTGTTGCGACGCCAGCCCCATCTTTGCGTAGCCTCTTTCCAAAGCAAAGGGGGTGCCGGGCGCAGTAGCGCAACAGCCTCTAGCCGTGTTGGCAATTAACTCCTGAATTGATAGCTACTCGCGCACATTAAACGGGGGCTACAAGCCGATTTTTCTCACAAACCCAGAGTCTCTAAGATACCATCCATGCGATGTTGCACATCGGCATCCATGCTGATGGTGCGCCCCACTCGCGCTGGGTCTCGCCGGGCCATTTGTTGGTGGCATCCAGTCCCATCGTGCTGCCCAGGCCGCTGACCGGTGACGCAAAGTCCAGGTAGTCGATGGGCATTTGGCTGCCTGGCCAACGGCCTCTGAGCCATCGCCTTTTCGCAACTCTGCTATTCAGTCGTAGCAGTACCCAAGCGGCGCGGACTTGCCTAAGCTCTGCACATCTCAACACAACACGCCGCCGTATGTCCGAAACACCTATCACCGCACCGCTTGCGCCCACCCTGATGCTGACCGACGCTGACGTCGCCGCGCTGGCTGACTGGCCTTCGGCCGTCGAAGCCCTGTCCAAGGCCTACGCCATGGACGTGAACCCCGCCATGGTGCCGCCGCGCTCAATGGCACGTGGTGATGGCATTTGGTTGCGCGGCCTGAGCGCCATCGCGCCCTCGGGGTCCACCATGGGCTGCAAGCTCATCGCTGCTTCACTGCGGGCACGCCGCGCCAGTTACCTGATCGCATTGTTCGATCAACACACCATGGCTCTCACTGCGCTGATCGACGGCAACCGCGTCACGGGCCTGCGCACCGCCGCCACCGCAGCCTTGGCGGTGGATCGTCTGGCGCCGCAGCGGCCGCTGCGCGTGGCTGTCATTGGCGCGGGTTTTGAGGCGCGCGGCGCACTCGACTGTCTTGCGGCCGTGCGCCAGATTCAATCGGTGCGCGTCTTCAGCCCCACGCCCGCGAGCCGTGAACGCTTTGCTGAAAGTTTTCGCCCCGCGTTGGACATCACAGCCGTCGAATCAGCAGAGGCGGCGGTGCAAGACGTCGACGTGGTGCTGTGCGCGGCGCGCAGCCGCGACGAAACACCGGTGCTGCGCGGCGCCTGGCTGCCACCCGGCGCCACCGTGGTATCACTCGGATCAACGCTGCCCGAGCAGCGCGAAGTGGACGAGGAGACCATGGCCCGCGCTGTCTGCATCGTGGCCGACATGCCCGAGGAAGTGGCGCACGACACAGGTGATGCGATGGCCGCCGCACGCGCGGGTGTCGACTTCAGGGCGAAGCTGGTGCCTCTGTCTGAACTGGTTGCGGGCCGCCTCACGCCGCGCCGCGACGCCAGCGACATCGTGCTCTACAAGTCGGTCGGCTCGGCGCTGCAGGACATCGTCATCGCAGAGATGCTGCTGGCAAATGCCCGCCTTCAGGGGCGCGGCGTTGCGCTGCCCGCCAGCATCACACCCATCTCCAAATAACCACCCACAAAGGATATCCATGGCTCTCTACAAAAAATCGGATGCCCGCGCCTGGGCGCGTCAGCATCTCGTCGGCTGTTCTGCCGTTACTATCCCGAGTTACAGCACCGACCTGAAGCGCCTCAACGAGCGCGGCATTCGCCACGACATTGAGCGTGTCGTCAAACTGGGTTTCACTTACACGCTGCTCTGCTCGGAGGTCGCGATCACTGCCGAGGAGAACGCGCAGTTCACCGCCTGGGCACGCGACGCTGCCGGTGGCAAGCTCGGCCTGTTCTTCCACGCTGCGTTTGGCACGCTGGCCGACAACATCGAAGCCGTCCAATTGGCCGAAAAAGCCGGTGCCGACCTGGTGTTGCTGTCGTATCCGTCGACCTTCTGGCCCACCAGCGAACAAGATATCTACGACTACACCAAGGCCTTCTGTGATGCCACCGACCTGGGCGTGATGCTGTTCCCCATCCCCACCTGGGGCTTCGAGCGTGTGCACCCGGCCGGCATGTCGCTGGAGCTGATGCGCCGTCTGCTGAAGGATTGCCCCAACGTGGTCGCGATCAAGTCCGAGCAGGGCTTCCCACTGCCGGCTGGCATCTGCGAGATGTACCACCACTTTCGCGAAGAGGTCGTCATCAGTTGCCCGATCGAGGCCGACGCGATCCCGCTGATGAGCCTGATGAAGCTGCAGTTCTCCGGCACCAGCAATACCCAGTGGATGGGTGACTACTATCCGTGTGCGTTCGAGATGGCGCGTACTGGCCGCTTCGAGGAAGCGATGCAGTTGTACTGGAAGGTCAACCCGGCGCGGCAGGCCAACATGGCCGCCTTGGCCGCATCGGCGCCGGCCATTGGTGCACTCAACCGCACGCAGTGGAAGTACCAGGACTGGCTGGCCGGCTTCAACGGCGGGCCCTTGCGTGCGCCGTCGCTGCGCATTCCGGATCGCTTCATGAAGTCGCTGCGTCAGAGCCTCATCGCCTCGGGTTGCGAAGTCACGGCCGACCCTGACGCGGCTTTCATGCTTGGCCGCCACCCCTGTTAAGCAAAGAACTGTGAGAAAGAACCGCGATGCAACATTTGCTGAAAGACCCAAGCCTCTGGCGCGAAGCCGCCTACATCAACGGCGAATGGCTGGCCGAGACGCCGCATGGCAGCTATGCGCTGCACAACCCGGCTGATGGCGCGCTGCTCACCGAGCTGCCCCGCTGCCGCGAGGACGAGACGCGCCGCGCGATCGATGCGGCGCAGGCTGCCTTCGGCCCTTGGCGGCGCACCACGGCCAAGGCACGCGGCGAGGTGCTGCGCCGCTGGTATGAGCTGATCATCCAGTACAAGGAAGACCTGGCGACGTTGATCACGCTGGAAGAAGGCAAGCCGCTGGCCGAGGCACGCGGCGAGGTCGACTACGCGGCCGGCTTCGTGCGCTGGTTCTCGGAGGAGGCCACGCGTGTGCGCGGGGACGTGATTCCGGGTGTCAAGGAGACACAGCGCATCATCGCGCTGCGTGAGCCCATTGGCGTGTGCGCCGCCATCACCCCCTGGAATTTCCCGGCCGCAATGATCACACGCAAAGCCGGCCCAGCGCTGGCAGCGGGCTGCACCATGGTTGTCAAGCCCGCCAGCCAGACGCCGATGACCGCA